>CAJFUL010000092.1 GCA_904420245.1 Candidatus Paralachnospira avium | reverse complement strand
TCCGTGAATAATTTAGGTTTAATTAAAAACTAATGAATTGACAAAGACTATTGTTTTATTTATACTATAAAAGAAGCTTTCTGTAGGGAAAATTATATGAAATGCCGAATATTTTGGAGGGAGGGATTTGGGTTATTGCGACGGAAAGCTTTGAAGCTTATGAAAGGAGAAGGGTATGACTAATCAGGAGTTAAAAAGCTACAGGACACAGTTAATCCGGGACGCCTCGATGATGCAGAAGAAGCCGGACAGGATCCCTCATGTATCTTTTTTTGTGACATGGAAGATCCTCGACGCGGGCTATAAGCTGAGTGAGGCTATGAATGATTATTCCATTATGGAAAAAGTGGTGCGCCTGCACCAGGAAAAATATGGATTTGATGCAATCTTTGAATATGGCGGGAGAAATGCCATCCGTATTCCTCAGGCGCTCGGCGGAAGTACTTATCAGGTCAATGATGAGGCGGGGACTATCAATTATAAAGATACGGCAATCTGTGAGGCAGATGAGCTGGATGAGCTGATTGAAGATCCGATGAAATTCTTTTACGAAAAGGGGATGGCGAAAAAATATCCTTGCTGGGCGGATAAGTCTGTGACAGTAGAGGATGTGCAGCGGGCCATAGACGAGCAGGCGGAATTTATCAAATATCATATGAATATCACCCGGATCATGCAGGAAGAGTATGGAATGCCCGCATTTACGGCGCCTAACGGTTTTACATATCCGGGATTGGATTTTCTATTTAATTCGATTCGCGGCATTAAGGGACTTTCCATTGATATGCGAAAGCAGCCGGAAAAGGTGGAACAGGCAATCCATGCGCTGAACAAATTGTATTTTGACCCGGGTCTGAATACTCTTAAGAACGCGCAGGAAGGTCCTGATATGAATTATTGCTTCGATTATGACATCACGTTGCTGTGCCATACGATCCTGAACATAAAGCAGTTTGAAAGGTATTTGTGGCCGGATCTAAAAGCGGTCTTAGACACGCTGGCGGAGAAGAAAAAAACAGTACGGCTTTTTATGGAAGGAAGCAGTAAACGGTTCTGGGAATATCTTAAGGATTATCCGAAGGGTATTATTACAATCCACCCTGAACAGGACGATGTGTTTGAAATCCGAAAGGAGCTTCCCAACTGCGCGATTATGGGAGGTATGCCTGTGAACCTTCTGGGGAAGGGGACAAAGCAGCAATGTGTTGACAGGGTCAAGCTTTTATGTGATGAGCTGGGAAAGGATGGTGGTTTTATCTTATGCCAGGATAAGATGGTGTCCTTTAGGAATGACGCAAATCCAGAGAATGTAAAAGCGGTCTGTGACTTTATACGCGAGTATAGGGTATAAAGGAGGAGAGAGAGTGGCAGAGGAAGAAAGAAAAATAGATTTAACGAAATATCCGGAAGGTCTTAAGGAGCTTGCCGCAAAACTGAAGCTTCCGATTCCGGAGAAAGAAACTGAAAAAAGAGAAGCAATGGTGATGGGGCTTATTGCTTCACTGGTCCGTCAATAAAATGGATCATAAAGATATAGGGAGGTTTATGAATGAAAAAGTCGAAAATGACGTTAAAATGGTATGAAAGATATGGATATGGCTTTGGCGGCCTGTTTTCCTATTCCTTCTATTTAATGTTGCAGGCATATTTCCTGCTGTTTTTTTTGACAGATGTATTAAATTTTAATCCATATGTAGCGGCTGTGATCTATTCGGCTACCCAGTGGATAAAAGTACTCACGATGATCTTTGCGGGAACGATCATCGACGCGACATGTCTCAGAATGGGCAAATACCGTTCTTGGATTGCCATTGGCGCGGTGCTGACGACAATCTTTGCAACGCTGATGTTTACAAACCTGAATCTTCCTGCGGCCGTAGGCGTCCCTGTGTTCCTCATTGCCTATATTCTTCAGTCCTTTGGATACAATGCAATGTGGACGGCGAGCCGGGCAGTTGTGGGCCCCATGTCGAAAACATCTGATGATGCGGTAGCCCTGGCCGGATCTGCTCAGGCCGGCTCTTCTCTGGGCGGCATCATTTATGGGCTTATTAATGCGGCGGTTCTTGCTTTTTGGGCTTTTTCCGGTCAGGAGTACGGACTGACCATGCTTACATACTGTGTGCTGATCTGCATTGGTTCCATCGTTATGCTGGCCATTACAAAGAAGTACGACAAGCCTCTGACGGTACAGAAGAATACATCCGAGGCCGCTGCTGCGAAAAAAGCGGAGAAGGTCGGCGCAATGACGATGCTAAAATCCCTGAAGGGGCCGATGATCCCTTATTTTATCGCGATGACGCTGGGGACAGCCCAATCCGGCTTCTTTATGGCGCTGCTCAGCTATTTTACGACCTATGTCTTGAATAATCCAGCGGTTATGGGATATGCCGTGACTGTATATTCTGTTACGGCGTTCCTGGGAGCGTTGGCGGTTAAACCGGTATTTTCCCTGCTTAAGAGCAAGAAGACGGTTTATATTGTCAGCACAGCAATCTGTGCGGCTCTTTATCTGGTGATGCGTCTTGTGGGCGCCAATGCGGTGGGATTCCTGATTGTTTATGCGCTGATTGGCTTTTTCGGTACTTTTGCCGGCGTTTTGCTCCCTGCCTTTGCCAACGACCTGGCAGATTATCAGGAAATGCGGGGCGAGGGTTCTGCGCGTGCATTCACCCAGTCCATCGCAGGAACCACCATTCGCCTTGCCGCTGTGATTTCCACGATGATTTCTTCCTTTGGCCTTGCGGCTGTGGGCTATAAGACTGGAATGGAGATGACG
>CAJFUL010000091.1 GCA_904420245.1 Candidatus Paralachnospira avium | reverse complement strand
TCCCTGATCATGCTCGTTCAAAAGGCGTACGGTATAGGTTGCGCCCTTATACTCAATTTTGAACTCTGCAGATCCCTGCTGGCTGATCGCGCTGTCCAGAGCGGCTTTCAGATCAGCGGAAATGCCAAAAGTTCCGTACTTCGTTGTGCTGTAATCATAATCGCTGCCTTCCCGGATGCCGTTAAAATCCAGATACAGGCTCCAGTCATCCAGTCCATCCACGTCCTTCAGGGCTATGCCATATTCTGTATAGCTCTGAAGAGGGCTGTTGTTTTTCGTTGTCCGGTCCAGAAGCGGGACTTCGATCAGCCCGCTTTCATCCGGATACCAGGCCTTGTCGGTCTCCTGTCCGGAATTCAGATCATATTCTTTCAGATAGAATGACGCACTTCCATCGTTTCCTGTCTGCTCCGCGGCTCCTCCGGCCGCATAGACCGGCAGGCTTCCAAGAACCATGACCAAGGTAAAAACTGCCGCCAGAATGCGTTTCATTTTTTTCTTCATGCTCTTCCTCCTTTTCTTATTGCATTTTTCCGCCGGGCTCCATCTACCCTCCTCTGAATCTCTCCATCTCTTTTCCCTTTCTCTCATTTTCCCATACAAAATGCGCCGAACCTCCAAAAAGGCCGGCGCAAACGTATTTATGCACGCATGGTCCGGGAACGCCAGGCCAGACAGCCGAAATATGAGTATCCTGACTCTCACGCCGGGAATCTGTTTTTCCCATCCGCTTCCTACCTTCCCATGAGCGGCTCACAGTGGATGACCTTCGTCCACACATTTTCTGTGCTTTGGAACGTTTTCGTGATCACAGTACCGTTTCTGTGCGGGGATTCTCACCCCATTCCTCATTTCCGCGGACAACGCCGCGGCTATTTCAGCTTCTCTATTTTATTGTTCAAGATACCGCCTGCGGCGCTCCCGCGCGCATGCCGCATAAGCGGTAAGATTCCTTTCCGCCGCCGTGCGATCCCGCAGAGTTTTTTGCCATATGGAAACGAAATTTCCCATAGAGTAAAAAGAGCCCCTCTGCAATCCGCAGAGAGGCTCTGTCAACCGTTTTTTCTGCTCTCCCACGGCAATGACGGTTTTCACGTCATCTTCCATGAGACAGTAGGCACAGTGGGCTTCCCACACATCAGGATGTATCTCCTGTTTGGCTCCGGAATCAGACCGGATCTCCTTTTAACGTTTTAAACGGCTGTTTCACGTACTATTCAATTTCAGGCCACGGCGGGCCGCCCGGATCCTGTCAGGAGCTTTCAGAAATCTGCTGCACAGGACCGTCTTTCAATACTCCGCTTTATGCCTCCGGATATTGCAAAGTTCTGCGGATCACTGAGCGCCTGTATTCTGACTCATAGTCCAAACCTACCGGCTGCCCTTCCCAGGATCCTGTGATCCCAGTGGTGTCTGCAGCTTTCGTCCTATCTTACAGCGGGGATAAAACCGTGCCGGGATAAACCGGACTTCCTGGATGGAGATCCATCCTGCCCTCAATGCCGTATTCCGCATATAAACCTTAATCTATGATAAGGCAGAATCCGAAAATTGTCAATGTGATTTTCTCATTCCGGCCGCCGCCGCGCGCTGCCGCTCCCCGGCCTGTTCCAGATCCTCAAAATCTCCCAGGTCTTCCAGGCGGACCTCCGAAGCATCCACCTTCGCGTCCGGCTTCTCCGACTGTCCCCGGATGGTGGCCGGGATCTCTCCCTCCAGCTGTCCCCGGACGCTCCGGGCGCGGAGGCGGCATACTTGTTCCAGAGTATCCACCGCCAGCCGGAAATCCTCATACGTACAGAATGCCGTCGGATCCTTCTCCACATAAGGAGCGAGCATCCGTTCCGTCTCCCGCAGCCGCGCTTCAAACCGGCCGTCTTCAAAATAGCCGGCGACGAACGCATCCAGATACTCCCGGTACTGCCGGAAATAGACGTCATGCTCCATCAGGTTATGGTACAGGGGCCGGTCCTGCATGACCTCCCATTCCGCCGGCGTATTGACCGGATGATTGATCAGGACGTCGGGATCCTTGATGGGATCCGTCATTCCCAGGGCATAAGTCCCGAAGGCCAGATTGTAGTCCCAGGGCAGGATCTGCAGGATGCCGTCCTCCTCATACAGGAAATAATTATGTCCGGTACGGCCCAGATAGCTGTCCCAGTTCATCACGAAAACCTGAACGGCAAAATACCGGAGAACCTCGTCCGTATCCACAGCCATTTCCAGCCCTTCTCCGGAAGCCAGGATCTCCAGAGCTTCCAAAAGCCTCTCTTTATCCGCCTTTGTGGTCTTGAATTTGGCGTTCTCAAAGATCCCCGGATAGCTGTCCGCATCCTCGTCTATATATTTCAGGGCTACATCCGCGTTTTCCGCCTGCAAAGAAACGTAATCCGGCTTATAGAGCTGTCCGTGTCCCGTTCCGAAATTTCTCCTGGCAAAAGCCTCCTCCGGTTCCTCGATGGCCAGAAACAGCCCCCAGTCTTCCCCGTTCACCGTCACCCACACATAGCTGCACAGGGGAGCCGGGACTTCCATGTACCGCATCATATCATAGACCATCCAGGTCTTCATATAGCTGTTGTCCTGGAAGGACGCGTCCAGGGAGAATTTATCCAGCCCATGATAATTCCCGCCCTCCAGAAAGTGATCAAATTCCAGCTTGAGGCTGTAGCGGCACAGCCCGTACTCCTCAGTCAGACGGAGCGAATTATTTCCCTTGGCCCGGATCCCCACCTGTTCAAAGGTCTCCCCGTCGATCACCGCCGTGCAGGAGGTATAGGCCTCTTCCGGCGCCCTTTCCAAAAATCCTCCCCAGTCCTCTATCCGGATATCCACTCTGTGGACATAGCTTTCCTCAAACAGCCGCTCTTCATAATCTGCCCCGTCTGTCTCCAAAAGGCCGGACCCGGCCGCGGCCGTCAGGAAAACCGTCAGGACCGCCGCCAGGACCGCGGCTCCTATACAGATCCTGTCTATATACCTGCTCCCGATCATACGCCTAACCCATATAATCCCCGTTGTAAGAGACCAGCACCACCCGGCTGACCCCCTCGATCTTTTCCAGTTCGTTGACAAAAAGGCTGCTGCCGTCCTTCAGCCGCACCTCATAATTGAGTTCCACGCTTCCGCCTTCCACGGCCTTGCTCTTGAGGCTCATCCTCCTGACCTGGGAATCCACGAAGGAACGCACCTGTTCCTCGGAGCTCCCATTTCCGCAGTGGATCATCAGGATATAGGGAAAATCCGTTGTTTTCTGCCGGGAAAATACCAGGAGCACCAGACCGATGAAAAGGCTGCCGAACACCGCCAAGATCATGAGCCCTGCCGCCAGCACGATGCCCACCGCGATGGCCCAGAACAAAAAGGCGATATCCATGGGCTCTTTCACCGCGGTCCGGAAACGGACGATGGACAGCGCGCCCACCATACCGAGAGAAAGCACGATATTGCTGACCACTGTCATCACCAGTACGGTGGTGATCAGGGCAAGCGCCATCAGCGTAAGCCCGAAGCTGGAAGAATACATGACGCTGCTGCATGTTTTTTTATAGACATAAAAGAGGAACAGTCCCAGAAAGAACGCCAGAAAAAGGGCGATCACCATATCCAGCACGGACACTCCCGTGATGTTTTCCAGAAAACTGGATTTGAAAATATCCTGTATACCCATATCTATGCTCTCCTGTCATCAGTCAAACCGCCGGCACAGGGCGTATTTGGAACAGGCCCCCGCCCTTCTCCCGGGCACCTGCACCGCCATGCGCACCAGCTCCGGCAGAAACCTGTCGTATTTGACCTCCAGCACCGTCCCCTCCAGCGCCGGAAAGCGCAGCCGCTCCGTATTCAGGAAATCCCGGCTGAAAAGACCTGTGCGCAGGTTCCGGTCCAGGGTGACGCGCACATTTCCCGGCCCGTAACAAAAGGCCTCACGGTCATATACCACGATGGTCCTGGGCGCGAGGGCCCGTCCCCGCAGCTTGCTGTAGAGCTCTAAAAACAGAGGCTCCCGGCTTTCCAGCAGAAAATCCATCTCTCCGTCCAGGAGCCTTTCCACCTGCTCTGCCTTTATGGGGGCGCTCCTCTTGCCGCATAACCCTCTTACTTTGAACTTCTTTTCCAGCCGGATAAAAGAAGTATCCTTCCCATAATAGCGGAGCCGGAATTTTTCCCTGCGGTCTGTGCCGTCCAGCTTTTCCCGGAGCGCGCTGTCATAAGGAGTGTCGAAATACAGGCTCGTGATCCGGTAGCTCCCGTCCTCTCCCCCATGGCGGTCGCGGGGAAACAGCGCCCTGAGCCTTCCGGCCAGCACCAGATCCTCCTGAAGGCTGATCTGGTGCTTCCATTCATGGCGCAGGACCGCCGGAGCTTCCCGGTCAATCGTCGTCGTCATCATCGCCGTCGTCATCGTCATCGTCGTCGTCATCATCATCGTCATCATCATCGTCATCGTCGCCGTCATCGTAATCGTCGTCATCGTAATCGTCATCATGACCGTCGTCATAATCGGTGACTCCGTCGTTATTGGGACCATAGTCCGTATCGTCGTAATCGGTGACTCCGTCGCTGTTGGGGCCGTAATCCGTATCGTCGTAGTCGGTGACTCCGTCGTTGTTGGGACCGTAGTCCGTATCGTCCGCATTGGACGGAGCAGGCTGGGTCTCCGGCTGAGACGCGGGCTGGGTCTCCCTGGGGATCTCCGCCTTATGCTCCGCCTTTATGACTTTTCCGGTCACAGCATGGATGTCATACTCATATTCAATACCGCCGGCCATGAATTCCAGCTCAAAAACGGGAGTCCCGTCATCATGGTCAAATTCTTTGTCTTCAAACACGGCATCCTGGGCCGCCACATCGGCCTGAGCCAGAGCGATCTCCTGGGCCTTTTCCAGGGTTATATAAGGAGACGGCTTTCCATCCTTTGCGTAAGCCGGATCATAATCGTCTTCATGGATGGGGACGACATCAGAACCAAGGTTCAGGCCTTTTACCGTGTCCTGGGCGCTGGCGCTCATCTGCGTCAGGAAATCCTCGCTGGGGAGCACGGATCCCGGTTCCAGAGAGATCACGATATTTTTTTCATGTCCGTCCATATCCTCCACGAAATAACCGGCCTCATCGATCTCCAGGATCAGGTCTCCCAGGACCTGGCCGCAGTCTTTTCCGATATAGTCCGGATAGGCAGCCACCACAGATCTTCCGTCATCGTTGACGCCCTCCAGCTCTGTGACCCTTCCTTCCTCGTCGAATCCGATCTCGATCTCCGGGTTGACGCTCAGAGTCAGGATCCCCTTTGCCACTTCCGTATTTGTCTTTTCCGCCGCTGCGCAGCCGGCCAGAAGGACTGTCGAAAGGACAGCCAGGGAAGAGACCGCTGCTGTTAATGTTCTTCTCATCGTCATGGTAAAAACTCCTCTCTTTATTTGATCTCTTTTGCTTTACATCTATAGAGTACGGAACCGGTTTTCAAAAACAGGGGGTTTTTAAAATTTTTTTTAATCATCGTCACCGTCATCCTCATCCCCGTCATCATCCTCGTCATCTCCATCATCGTCATCGTCGTAATCCCCGCCGTTGCCGTCATCGTCGTAATCCGTATCGCCCCCCGCGGGCGGCGCGGTCTGGACAGGGGCAGCCGCAGAAGACTGGGGCGCCGGCGCTTCCGTGGCAGGAACAGACGGAGCCTCCGTGGCAGGCGCCGCCGTGGCTGCTGCTTCTCCGTGACCGGGAGCTTCATGATCCGTATCCTCATAATCCGTATCGTCATAATCCGTATCCGGAGAGGGCGGGACCTCTTCCGCGGAGGGCAGCGTCCCGGCAGTTGTCTCTACAGATGTTTCTACAGGTTTCTCTGTCGTTTCACTGGAGGCCGGAACCTCCGCGTTTCGGTCGGTGATCCGGATCGTCACAGAGATCCTTCCGTCCAAATGCTCCTGTACCCTGGTGCGCAGCTCTGTCCCGTACTGGCGGAATACCGCTTCGTCCGGCGCATCGATGGAAAACGATACCTGCCCTCCCTCCGAGAGAAAGCCCATTTCAATGGCCCGGTCGATGAGCTCGTCAGCCACCGTCACCTTGTCCTTTCCCTTTCCGCTGTAACCTTCCAGGAGTTTCTCTCCATCCTCATTGAGTCCGGTCAGCTCCACCACATTTCCTTTCCGGTTGAGCTCCATCTGCACCTCCGGATTGATGGACAGATAGATGGAAGAATACGGCCGGATGCTGTCCCGGTAGAAACGGACTCCAAAAAGGATCAGAAGGCATGCCGCCACGGCGGCGATCCCGCTGGCCGCCCATCGGAAGAACGGCAGCTTCTTTTCCGCCTCTTCCCGCATCAGTACCGGTTCCCTGACCATCTGCCCCACTTCATAGTGGAGATTCGCCGCCTTTAAAAATCTGCCCTCCTCATCCAGCAGGATCGCATAGCTGGAGTGACATTCCATCACCATATATTCCATTACGCCGTCACCCCCTTCATCACCTGTTTTAAATGCCCGCGGATGATCTCATACCCGTTGGTATGGATCAGCAGCAGAGCCGCCACATATTTTCTGTGCCGTTCCAGAGTCTTCTTCTCCACACCGCTTCCTGCCGCCAGCCTTGTGACCGGGACCCGCTTCGTCCTCAAAAAATCTTCCAAAAGCCCCGGTTCCTCTTCCGCGTACCGGACGGCCCTCTGACAGGCCGCCAGGGTCCGCTTCTGCTTGGGACAGTTCCCGGCCACGTCGGTCAGGCTGACTCCGAATTCCTCCATCTGCCGGCTCAGCTCCTCGATCTCCGCCCTGGTGGCCTCTTTAAGCGCCAGCTCTTCACTGTGATCCCGTCCGTCCGCCAGGATCTCTCCCAGAGAACCGTCTCCCTTTTCCGACGGCATATCCAGGGAGAGCACCCCTCCGTGCCGCTGTTCTCTCCTGTGGTGATCGATGAGCCTGCTCCTTATCAGCATAGAAGCATATTTTAAGAAAGATCCCCGCATCCGGGAATACCCGCATATGGCTTCATGAAACGCGATCATAGCGATGCTCAGTTCGTCGTCGTGCCCCTCGACGGGAGGACGCTTCAGCCACTTGGCCGTTTCCGCCCTGATGAAAGGCATATACGCGCCGATGAACCGGTCAGCCTCCCGCATATCCTCCTTCGCAGCATATACCTGCTGAATGATCTTTTCTCCGCTGTCCATACGACAGACCCTCCTACATATAGAATACGGGCTCTTTTTCTCAAAAGCGGGGTCTTTCCTTCTGTCAGTAAAATTACCCAATATAATATGATACAGGAGTTCTTAAATTGCCGAAATCATCTCCATCTGATATTTTTGTAAAAAATAAGTAAAGCCGCCCGGACAGATTTCCTGTCCGGGCGGCTCTTCGCCTCATTCTTTTATTTTTTGATCAGCAGGGAAGTTCCCGTCATTTCCTTCGGCTGCTCCAGTCCCATCATCTGGATCAGGGTCGGCGCGATATCCGCCAGGCATCCGCCCTCCCGAAGCGTATAGGCCGGATCATAGTTGACCAGGATGAACGGCACCGGATTGGTGGTATGGGCCGTGAAGCTTCCGCCGTGCACATAGTCGATCAGCTGCTCCGCGTTGCCGTGGTCCGCACAGATGAACATCTGGCCGTCCACCTCTTTGACCGCATCCACAGCCCTGCCCACGCACTGATCCACCGCCTCGATGGCCTTGATGGCGGCGTCCTCTACGCCGGTATGGCCCACCATGTCGGGGTTGGCAAAGTTGATGATGATCACATCATACTTGGAAGACTTGATAGCCTCCACCAGCCTGTCGCATACCTCAAAGGCGCTCATCTCCGGCTTCAAGTCGTAGGTAGCCACCTTGGGAGACTTCACGAGGATGCGGTCCTCGCCTTCATTGGGCTCCTCCACGCCGCCGTTGAAGAAGAACGTCACATGGGCGTATTTCTCCGTCTCGGCGATCCTGGCCTGGGTCATATGATGGGCAGCCAAAAACTCCCCGAAGGTATTGGTGATCTCCACCTTATGGAAAGCCACCAGCTTATTGGGGATCGTCACGTCATATTCCGTGAAGCATACATAAACCGTCTTTACCCGCTCCCCACGGTCAAAACCGCTGAACTCCTCGTCGCAGAAAACTCTGGTGATCTCCCTGGCCCGGTCGGGACGGAAATTGTAGAAAATAATGGAATCGCCGTTCTGGATCGTTGCCACAGGCTTTCCATCTTCCAGGACCACAGAAGGGACCACGAACTCATCGTTGACGCCTTCATCATAGGACGCCTGGATGATCTCCAGAGGATCTGTTCCTGTATGTCCCTCGCCCCTGGTCAGCGCCCTGTACGCCTTTTCCACCCGGTCCCAGCGGTTATCCCGGTCCATGGCGTAATAACGGCCGCTGATGGTGGCCACCCTGCCGACTCCGATCTCCTTCATCTTCTCCATGAGCTCCGCCACATACTCCTTGCCGGATGTGGGAGGCGTATCACGTCCATCCAGGAAGCAGTGGACATATACCTTGGAAAGTCCTTCCCTCTTGGCCAGTTCCAGAAGTCCGTAGATATGGGTATTGTGGCTGTGTACGCCGCCGTCGGAAACCAGACCGTAGAGGTGCAGGGCAGAATCGTTCTTCTTGCAGTTGGCAACTGCCTCCAGAAACGCTTCATTTTTGAAGAAATCTCCGTCCTGGATCTCCTTGGTGATCCTGGTCAGCTCCTGGTAGACGATGCGGCCCGCGCCCATATTCAGATGCCCCACCTCAGAGTTGCCCATCTGGCCCTCCGGAAGGCCCACGGCCATGCCGCTGGCATTTCCCTTCACAAAGGGGCACTCTGCCATCAGTTTATCCATGACAGGAGTCTTTGCCTCATAGACTGCATTCCCGTCATGCCTGTCGTTGAGTCCGTATCCATCAAGGATCATTAATACTGTAGGTCTTTTGCTCATGGTCATTCTCCTTTGATATATGCATATAAAACAGATGTTTCTCTTCCAATTCAGAATTGTAACCCATTTTCTGCTTCTATGCAAGACCCGGCCGGAAATTTCTCCAAAGGAAAAGGCGTTCCCGCCTAAACGGGAACGCCCCTCTCATCAGGCCGCCTGATATCAGCCGCCCAGGTATGCTTTCTTTACTTCCGGGTTGGTCAGCAGTTCCTTTCCGGTTCCTTCCATGGTGATCTTACCGATCTCCATGACATAACCTCTGTCAGCGATGGAAAGAGCCACGGAGGCGTTCTGCTCGATCAGCAGGATCGTCTTGCCCATATCGCGGATCTTCACGATCAGCTCGAAAATATCCTCGATGACGATGGGCGCCAGACCAAGAGAAGGCTCGTCCAGCATAACGATCTCCGGATCCATCATCAGGCCTCTGGCAATCGCCAGCATCTGCTGCTCGCCGCCGGACAGGCTTCCGCCTGCCTGCTTGGAACGCTCCTTAAGCCTGGGGAACAGCGTGTACTGCTCCTCGATGAGCTCCGCGAACCTAGTCTTTGTCATGTTCTTGTTTCCGAGAGCTCCGGCCCTCAGATTTTCATATACGCTCAGGGACGGGAAGATCTTACGTCCTTCCGGTACATGGCACATTCCCATGTGAACGATCTTGTTGGGGGCCATTTTTGTAATATCCTGTCCCTTGAAGGTGACCTTGCTGCCGTGACGCTTCTCCACCAGACCGGAGATCGCCATCAGCGTAGTAGTCTTACCGGCGCCGTTGGAGCCGATCAGGGTCACGATCTCGCCCTTTTTGATCTCCAGATTGATATTCTGGAGGGCAACGATATAGCCGTAGTTTACGGACAGGTTCTCCACCTTTAAAATAGTCTCAGCCATTTACTTTCACCGCCTCTCCAGCGACGATGCCCTTGCCAAAGTAGGCCTCCTGCACGTCCTTATTGGATTTGATCTCATCGGGAGTCCCCTCGCAGAGCTTCTGGCCGAAGTTCAGCACCAGGATCCTGTTGCAGGAATTCATGATGAACTTCATATCATGCTCGATCACGGCGATGGTGTATCCCTGTTCGTTCAGCATCTTGATGAACTCCATCAGAGATTCCGTCTCATTGGCGTTCATACCGGCCGCCGGCTCGTCCAGGAGCAGGATCACCGGATCCAGGGCCAGAGCACGGGCGATCTCTACCTTTCTCTGCATACCATACGCCAGGTTGCCGGCCATGGTATCCTTATAATCGATCAGGCCGATGGATTCCAGGATCTCCAGACTCTTCTCCACAGCATACTTTTCATCTCTTTTATATCTCTTGGTATGGAGGATGGCGTCCGCCATATTTGTCTTTGTCTGGGTATGGCAGCCGATCTTGACGTTGTCCAGAACGCTCATGAACTTAAAGAGCTGCAGGTTCTGGAAGGTACGGGCCATTTTCTTTCTGGCGATCTTGTCGGGAGTCATTTTGGTGATATTCTCTCCCTGGAGGAAGATCTCGCCCTTGGTCGGCGCATAAATACCGGTACACATATTGAAGAACGTGGTCTTGCCGGCTCCGTTGGGGCCGATGATCCCGAAGATGTCGCCCTTCTGGACCTGCATATTTACGTTCTCTACTGCCTTCAGACCGCCGAAGTACTTGCAGATGCCTTTTGCTTCCAATACAGGAACTTGACTCATTTCGCACTGCCTCCTTCCGCCTTAACTTTTGCTTTATCTTCTTTCATCTTGATCTTACCGCCTGCCAGCATGGACTTGGAGGCGCCTACCAGACCCTGAGGACGGCCCCACATCATCGCGATCAGCAGGAGCGCGTAGATGACGTAACGCCAACTCTCCAGGAAACGGAGCGACTCGGTAAGGATCGTAACCACCGCAGCGCCCAGGATCGGACCCACCAGGGTACCCTGCCCGCCGAGCACGACCATGGCCAGGATGTTGAAGCCTACGTCTGTGGTAAACTGAGTAGAATCAATAAAGTTTACGAAGGGCGCGTATGCCACGCCGATCACGCCGGCCCAGAAAGCGCCGTACATGAAATTCGTACACTTGTAGAAGCTGGTCTCAACACCCAGAGACTTCGCCGCGATCTGATCCTCACGGATGGACATCCAGGCGCGGCCCACACGGGATTTTAACACCCGGTTGGTGACGAACAGGAAGAGCACCAGCAGGAACAGAAAAATGTAGTAGTAGTACTGAGGGCGGAACATATCCAGTCCGAAAAATTCCGGATAAGGGATCTGCTTGATGCCCATGGTACCTCCGGTAACGGGAGTCCAGGTCTGGGCGATGATACGGATGATCTCAGAAGCGCCCAGAGTCGTGATGGACAGATAGATGCCGCTCAGCCGCAGAGTCGGAAGGCTTACTAAAAAGCCGATCAGCATGGCAAGAAGGCCGCCTACCAGCAGCAGAGGCCAGAAGCTGATGCCGAAATTCTTGGAAAGAGCAGCTCCCGTATATGCGCCGATGGCGAAGAAACCTGCCTGTCCCAGACACATCTGGCCGCTGTAGCCGTTGATGGCATTCAGAGAGCCTGCCAGAGTAGCGTACATCATAATGTTGCACAGATACCGGATATACAGAGTCTTGATTCCCAGGAAGGGGATCACCGCCATGATCACAAAAAGGACCAGCAGGATGATTACCTTAAATTTATTGTAAAATTCTTTAATTTTCTGCATTATACTCTCGCCCCCTTCTTGCTAACGAAGCCCTGAGGCCGGAAGATCAGTACCAGGATCAAGAACGCAAATGCAAAGATATCACGGAAGGTAGCCGCTGTGACAACGATACCCAGGTTCTCAATGATACCGATGCACAGGCCGCCCAGCGCGGAGAACCGGATATCCACCAGACCGCCAAGTACGGATGCGGCAAATGCCTTCATACTGTATGCGGAGCCCATGGTCGCCGATACGGAGAAATAATAGATGCCCAGCAGGATACCTGCGATGCCGCCGAAACCACATCCGATGCAGTTGCCAAGAAGGGCGGTGCGCTTTACGTTGATACCCATTAAATAGGAAGCATCTTTATTCTGGCTGACCGCGCGGAGCATGACTCCGTATTTAGTCTTGTTGAAGAACAAGGTCAGGGCCACTGCCAGGATGATGACCAGAACGATGATCACGATCTGGAGCAGACGGATATTTAAAACCGCGCCGAAAATATTCAGCTTGAAAGTCGTATTGCTCACTACGTTCAATACCGGCTTTGTTTCAGGACCGAACACGATCTGGGCCAGGTTCTTTAACAGCATACTGATACCGATGGTACACAGCAGGGAAATATGCCTGGGCGCCGTGAAGAACCGCTCGTAGCAGAGCTTGTAGATCACGATACCGATGATAAAGGATCCCGCGAAGGCTGCCAAGATCGCCAGCGGGAGATTGTTCCCCACATAAATAAAAATATAATAGGCAGAAAAGGCACCGATCATCATGACTTCGCCATATGCAAAGGTAACCATTCCTACCACGCCTACGATAACGGAATAGCCGATGGCCATCAGAGCGTAAATAGAGCCTTGACAAATTCCGTTAAGGAGCTGATTGAGAATATATCCCATACTCTTCCTCCATTGCCAAATAGGGGGCGGCGAAATTGCTCACGCCGCCCCGCACATTCATCTTATTAAACTGTCAAAACTGTTATTTAGACTCCTTCAGCACCGTACTCGAAGCCTTCCAGCACAGTCCACTGACCATCCTTAACGCCGCAGATCATATAATTTCTTCTAATGTCGCCGTCTTCTGTGAACTCAATGGTTCCGGACAGTCCCTCGTATGCAGGAAGCTCAGCCAGCGCATCGCGGATCGCGTCGCGGGTGACCTCGCCGTCGCCGATGGCCTCGATGGCCTCAGCGATCAGATATACGCAGTCATATGCGCAGGCGGGATGGATGGTAGGAGCAAATCCTGCCTCACCCTCGAACCACTCTGCCCAAGCTGCCAGATCAGGATCGCTGGGATCGAAGAAGAACGGAGAAGTAACGATCAGGTTATTGTTGTCAGTCAGCTGTGCCGCAACCTGCTCAGAGGTTCCAGGCCCAAGGGCCACATGAGGGATCTCCCAGCCTACAGCGTCAGCCTGGTTGAAGATCTGGAATACAGCGTCGCCCTGATCCATAACAACCAGCACGTCGGGATCCTCAGACTGCATCTTGGTGATCAGGGTACTGAAGTCCTTCTCACCGGTTGCATAGGTCTCAACTACTACTTCATAAGCTTCGTTCTCAGCCTGCTTCATGAAGTTGTTGTAGCAGGAAAGACCCCAGTCGCTGTCTACACGGATAACACCGACCTTCTGAACGTCAACACCCATCTCCTCGGGCAGATACTTGCCAAGGATGTACTTAGCCAGGAAAGGCGCCTCAACATCCTGACGTCCCATGATACCGAAGCAGTAGGGGCTCATGGAAGCGTAGTCATCTGCGGAAGCAGTGGGGCTCAGCAGGGTCACGCCGTAACGATCCACGATCTCAGCGTCAGCCTTGCAGGCGCCGGACGTGAAATCGCCCAGGATTGCCATGACCTCCTCATCCTCAGCAAAATCGGTACACAGAGTAGAAGAAGTTACAGTGTCGCCCTGAGTATCGACGATCTCGATCTCCAGCTTGTAGCCATTGGCGCCGCCGGCAGCGTTGATCTCCTCGATGGCCTTGTTGAAAGCGATCTCAAATCCCTTTCCGTACTCAGCGTATGTACCAGTCATAGGAGCCAGTCCGCCTAACTTGATGGTGCCCTTGAATTCACCCTCTGCGGCAGGCTCTGTAGCGTCTTCGCTGCCGCCGTCTGTCTCTGCAGAAGCGGTGGTGTCAGGCGCTGCTGTGGTCCCGTCGTCAGATCCGCTGCCGCAGCCAGCAAGCAGGCCGACAGCCAGAGTCAGGGACATCATAAGTGCCAGTACTCTTTTTTTCATGTTCCTTTACCTCCCTTAATTTTATAATGCGAGTATGAAGCTCTCTTCCATATTATTTATGGAAATGAAGCTTACATACAGGACATCCAGAAGCGATGGTGTCGGTCAGCTCCAGCTCGTATCCCATAGCCTTCGCAATGTTCCTGTCACCGTCCATAGCCATATCGCAAAGCTTTGCGCAGGTTTCATCATCAAAGCCCTGCTTCTTCCATGCCGCCAGCAGCGGACAATAATGGAATTCGATCTTCAGATCATCCTTGGTGCACTCTGTCACATCCATCTGGAACGTGGACTTTCCGAGGTCATCCAGGAATGCGTCTGCAAACTGTCTCATATCGGTGGGATCCTCGCACATGGCCTTGTCGTTCTCTCCATGGAACAGACCGGTCCTCGCGATGGCCCTCCTGGTGATCCCTTCGGCATCTACGCCGGCCTTCACGCCTTCGTCATAAGTAAGGCCCATCCAGGTAGCGCGATGCTCGATGGCTTTCCTGTTGATGTTGACCTTCTCGTCGTAGACAAGAGATACATTCTTGATCGCCATAACTCTTCCTCCTCTTTTGCCGCGCGAAAACAGCACCATGCTGCTCCTCACGCTGTTAAGCTAATCATATCAGTCATTGCTAAGCTTGTCAATAGTTTTTCTCTCACTTTTCTACGTTTATTTCAACTTTTGTAAATTTATTTTCTGTTTTTTGTACAGATTCATGGCACATCCGTGCATAGTTCTAATTTCACTTTAGTATTTTGTATAACTTTCCTTCTCTGGAAAAGCCTGCTCACACCGGCTCCAAAAGCGCCTGGAAAGAGATCTCCGCCTGCGGCGGGCCGTATAAGCGGCAGACTTTCTCTCCGCCGCAGTGCGATTCCATGGTTTTTTGCTTTATGGAAACCAAGTTTCCATAAAGCAAAAAGCCCCCGGCATAAACCGGGGACTTTGTCTGCAATCTAAGGTGTCCCTGCGGGACGCCTTTTTCTTCAGGATCTTTTATTTTCCGAGCATGATGTTCAGGATCTCCACATCCGTAGACTTCATGCCTTCACGGCCCATACGGCCGATATTGCGGATGGACTGCTCGACATCGTCCACCACCATACCTTCGCCGGGCTTGAAGTTCCGCTCTCTCTTGGCCAGCTCATAGCCCATGAGACCTGCTTCCACCGCACTCGCGATCTTGGAGGCGCAGGAAGACTTCGCGCCGTCGCATACCATGCCGCCGATGGTGCTGATGGCATTGACGATGGTGTGTCCGATCACATCCACAGAAGCGCCGTCGATGTAAGCGATGCCGCAGGCCGCAGCGCATCCTGCGCTGGTAGCTCCGCAGTATGCGGACAGGTTGCCGATATAACGCTTCTGATGAAGGGACAGAAGGTTGGCCAGAGTCAGAGCCCGAAGCAGCTTCTCTTCGGAGCAGCCCACTTCCTTGGCATACTCTACGATGGGCATGCTGACCGTGATGCCCTGGTTTCCGCTTCCGGAATTGATCACAACAGGCAGAGCGCAGCCGCTCATACGGGCATCGGAGCCGGCAGCAGCAGCAGCCTTGGCTCTTACGCGCCAGTCACTGTCGCCCAGGACTTCCAGGAGGGTCTTTCCAACCTGAGCGCCCCAGGGATTCTTAAGGCCTTCCTCGGAGATCGCCTTGTTATAATTCATCTGGCGCTCCATCAGTTCCCTGACGTCTTCCACGTCCACCGTGTTGGCGAATTCATAGATATCCTTGATGTTCAGCTGGCTCTTGTCGCCGGAAGTGCTGGTCTCCAGATCGTCCTGCGCAAACAGGATCTCCCCGTTCTTCTCAATGCGGGAGATGTGGTTGTGCTTCGTCTTGACTTCTACGATGGCGCTGTCTTCGCCTGCGAATACCTCTGCGCGGATATACAGGTTCTCTTCGCCTTCCACCAGATGGCAATCACAGATCCCGGCTTTTACCAGCTCTCTCGTCTTTTCGATCTGCTCTTCCGTAACGCTGTTCACAACTTCCAGCTCCAGATCTTCACGGCCGCCCACTACGCCCAGGACTGCCGCCACGTCGATGCCCATCTGTCCGCCGGAATTGGGAACTACTACGCCCTTTACGTTCTTGATGATATTGCCGCTGCAATACATATCAATACGCTCGGGCATCTTTCCCAGTACTGCCCTTGCCTTGGCAGCCGCAAATGCCACGGCAATGGGCTCCGTACAGCCCATGGCCGGCAACAGCTCTGCCTTTAAGATCGTCAGATAGTTGTCGTAAATTTTCCTTTCCATAACCAATTACCTCTCTCGTTCGTTTATATATGATCCTAAAAGTATCATCCGTTCCACACAGCTTATTTATGGAAATGAAGCTTGCACACGGGACATCCCGCCGCGATGGTGTCCGTCAGCTCCAGCTCATAGCCCATGGCCTTCGCGATATTCCTGTCGCCGTCCATGGCCATATCGCAAAGCTTCGCGCAGGTCTCATCATCAAAGCCCTGCTTTTTCCATGCCGCCAGCAACGGACAGTAGTGGAATTCGATCTTCAGATCGTCCTTGGTGCACTCCGTCACATCCATCTGGAATGTGGATTTCCCCAGATCATCCAGAAACGCGTCCGCGAACTGGCGCATATCCGTGGGATCCTCGCACATGGCCCTGTCGTTTTCCCCATGGAAAAGGCCTGTCCTCGCAATGGCCTTTCTCGTGATGCCCTCGGCATCCACGCCGGCCTTCACGCCCTCGTCATATGTAAGTCCCATCCAGGTGGCCCTGTGCTCGATGGCCTTCCTGTTGATGTTTACCTTCTCGTCATAGACAAGGGATACATTTTTGATCGCCATACCTAACCCTCCTATCATTCGTGCAGCTGTTCAAGCTACAGCCCCATTGTTCAAGCTAATCATATCAGCCGCCCGATGGGTTGTCAATAGTTTTTCCGGAAATTCAGAATACCCGGATCCACCTTGTCCGGCGGCCCCAGATTTTGTGCAAAACGTCAATATGTTGACAAAATATTGGGATTCCCTTATAATATTTTGAAGGGCGTCTTGGGCTGATCAAGGGAGATAGGAAGATAATGAATACTAACAGCACTAGTTTAAAAAACCGCATTTACACGTCTATTTTTAATGGTATCATTCTCGGTGAATACGCTCCCGACCAGGTTATCAATGAGAAAGGGCTTATGGAGAAGTTCCATGTGAGCCGCGCTCCCATCCGGGAGGCTCTGATCGAGCTGTGCAATGAAAACGTTCTGTACAGCATTCCCTATTACGGATATAAGATCACGCCGCTGACTGATGAGGATGTGGCCAACGTAAAGGCTTACCGCTGCGTCATGGAATGTGGGTTCATGCGTGACAACTGGGACAAGCTCACCTCCGATGTCCTGGACAATATGGACAGGCTGTACATCAAGAACGCCACGGCGGAGACCGACGCCATCAGCCACTGGAATGAAAACATCGATTTCCATCTGGCTTTTTTCCAGATATACGGCAACCAGTACGCCTACCAGAATCTCCGTTCCGCCATGTCCCTGCAGACCAGGGCCTACGCTCTGACCAGGTGGAATGAATGGCATTCCAGCTTTTTCCACGATGTTCCGGAATTTCATATGCCGATCCTGGAGGCCATCCGAGAAAACGAACAGGAGAAGGCTCTTTCCCTTCTCCGCGCCGACATCATCAGCATATGACCGCGCCGTCCGCGCGATCTCCAGTCTTATATAAAGAAAGAAAACATCCAGGCTCCATTTACGCGGGTCCTGGATATTTTTTATGAAAAAAACTCTCCACTGGGACTACGCGGCAGCAGGACAGAAGGCGCAGCCGCCGCCGGAAAGCTGTCTTCTCCGAAACGGACGCAGCTTTTGGGGAGATCCGCCTGCGGCGGGCTGCGGAGCGCCTTCCGCAGGCGTTTCGCGGCGGCAGGAGCGAAGCAAAAGACCGCGTGAGCGGCAGGATCCTCCTCCTCCTCCTCCGGGTCCCACGGAGTGTTTTTGCTCTGTGGGAACGAAGTTTCTTATACAAAAAAGAGGGCGTCCCGTGGGGGAACGCCCTCTTTGCTGCCGTCTTATTTATTCCAGTTTACGATCTGGCCGAAGTCCGGCTTCAGCGCGGCGCCGCCTACCAGGCCGCCGTCGATGTCGGGCTGCGCGAACAGCTCGGGAGCCGTCTTGGCGTTTACGCTTCCGCCGTACTGGATGCGGATCGCCTCTGCCGTCGCCTCGTCATAGATCTCCGCGATGCACTGACGGATCCCGCAGCACACCTCTTCTGCCTGCTCTGTGGTGGCCGTCTTGCCGGTGCCGATGGCCCAGATGGGCTCATAGGCGATGACCGCAGTCTTGGCCTGGTCAGCCGTTACGCCCAGGAACGCGATCTTCACCTGCTGGCGGATAAAGTCCATGGTCACGCCCTGCTCTCTCTGAGTCAGAGTCTCGCCGCAGCAGACGATGGGAGTGATGCCGTGCTCAAAGGCCTTCAGCACCTTCTTGTTGACGGTCTCATTGGTCTCGGCAAAGTACTCTCTTCTCTCGGAATGGCCAATGATGACGTATTTTACGCCGGCATCCGTCAGCATAGCGGGAGAGATCTCGCCGGTGTAAGCGCCCTTCTCCTCGAAGTACATATTCTCGGCGCCGATCTGGATGTTGGTGCCTTTGGCAGCCTCCATGGCCGGGATGATGTCGATGGCGGGAACGCAGAATACTACGTCCGCTTCGTCCGTTTCCACCAGGGGTTTCAGGGTATTGATCAGTTCTACGGCTTCGCTGGGAGTCATGTTCATCTTCCAGTTGCCGGCAATGATTTTCTTTCTTGCCATTTTTCTATCCTCTCTTTATCTTTGATCCTTCCATCTGCGGGACCGGAACAGCGCCCGCTCCCCGGACCGCGGGCCCGGAAAGCGCCTGCTTCTTCCGATCCTGCCGCCACAAGTCTCCGCCCCGCGCTCGCTGAGGGCGGAGAACGAAGTTCGCACTAAGGCTCAAGCTACGCTTACGCTTGCTTTCGCCAAGCCGGGATGTTCTCCTGGCCCTATCGCTCACTCTCGGATCCCCTCGCGTTCGCTGAGGGCGGAGAACGAAGTTCGCACTAAGGCTCAAGCTGCGCTTGCGCTTGCTTTCGCCAAGCCGGGATGTTCTCCTGGCCCTATCGCTCACTCTCGGATCTCCTCGCGTTCGCTGAGGGCGGAGAACTAAGTTCGCACTATGGCTCAAACGGCGCTTACGCTTGTTTTCGCCAAGTGCTTACTTATCGTTGGCGGCAGCTACGCCGGGAAGCTCTTTTCCTTCCAAAAACTCCAGGGAAGCGCCGCCTCCTGTGGAGATGTGGGACATCTTATCACCGAAGCCAAGCTGGTTCACAGCCGCCGCGGAATCGCCGCCGCCGATGATGGTGGTAGCATCCGTCTCTGCCAGGGCCTTCGCCACGGCAATGGTACCCTTGGCCAGGATGGGATTCTCAAACACGCCCATGGGGCCGTTCCATACTACGGTCTTGGCCGTCTTGGCAGCTTCCGCATAGAGCTCCGCTGTCTTGGGACCGATATCCAGACCCATCTTGTCTGCCGGGATCGCATCGGAGGGAACCACGGAAACCTCGATCTGCGCATCGATGGGGTTGGGGAACTCGGCGGCAATGGTGGTATCCACCGGAAGCAGCAGCTTCTTGCCCAGCTTCTCCGCCTTCTCCATCATTTCCTTGCAGTAAGAGATCTTCTCATCGTCCACCAGAGAAGTTCCCACTTCGCAGCCCTTTGCCTTCAAGAAGGTATAAGCCATGCCGCCGCCGATGATCAGCGTGTCGCACTTCTCCAGCAGGTTCGCGATCACGTTCAGCTTGTCCGCCACCTTGGCGCCGCCCAGGATCGCCACGAAAGGACGGACCGGATTGTCCACCGCGTTGCCTAAGAAGTCGATCTCCTTCTGCATAAGGTATCCTACCACGGCGGTATCCACATACTGCGTCACGCCCACATTGGAGCAGTGCGCCCTGTGAGCCGTACCGAAAGCATCGTTTACAAACACATCGCACAGAGACGCCAGCTCTTTGCTGAAGGCTTCGCCGTTCTTGGTCTCCTCTGCTCTGTAACGGGTGTTCTCCAAAAGGACCACGTCGCCGTCCTTCATGGCTTCCACCGCAGCTTTGGCATTGGGGCCCACCACTTCCGGATCGGCCGCGAACTTGACTTCCTGGCCCAGCAGCTCAGAAAGCCTTGCCGCCACCGGCGCCAGAGAAAGCTCCGGCTTGGGCTCTCCCTTGGGCTTTCCCAGATGGGAGCAGAGGATCACCTTTCCGCCGTCCCCGATAAGTTTCTTGATGGTGGGAAGAGCAGCCACCAGACGGTTCTCATCTGTGATCTTCCCATCCTTCAGGGGCACGTTGAAGTCGCAGCGGACCAGGACTCTCTTGCCCTTTACCTGAATATCGTCAACCGATTTTTTATTAAGCATAAAAATGCCTCCTTCACTATAAGCGCGGCATCCGCGGCCCGTCTGTCCAAAACAGGACGTCCTCTGCCGGCGCGCTCCGCTTCCGGAGCTTTCATTACAAAAGCGGGTCCGGTCCTATTAACAGAACCGGACCCGCTTACAGGATCTTTATGAAGCTACAGCTTGTCTTCCTGATTATGCAAGCTCAGCGAAGTACTTGATGGTCCTTACCATCTGGCTTACATAGGAGTTTTCATTGTCATACCAGGAAACAACCTCAACCTCGGTCTTGCCGTCGGGCAGAGGAGCAACCATGGTCTGGGTAGCGTCAAACAGAGAGCCATAGGTCATGCCTACAACGTCGCTGGACACGATCTCATCCTCGGTGTAGCCGAAGGACTCGGTCTGAGCGGCCTTCATGGCGGCGTTGATCTCTTCCTTGGTAACAGCCTTGTCCACTACGGCAAACAGCAGAGTGGTGGAACCTGTAGGAGTAGGAACACGCTGTGCAGCGCCGATCAGCTTGCCGTTCAGCTCAGGGATAACAAGGCCGATAGCCTTGGCAGCGCCTGTGGAGTTGGGAACGATGTTGACAGCAGCCGCGCGGCTCCTTCTCAGATCGCCCTTCCTCTGAGGACCATCCAGGATCATCTGATCGCCGGTGTAAGCATGGATGGTGCACATGATACCGGACTCGATGGGAGCCAGGTCATTGAGAGCCTTAGCCATGGGAGCCAGGCAGTTGGTGGTGCAGGAAGCTGCGGAAATAACCGTATCCTCCTTGGTCAGGGTCGTGTGGTTTACATTGTATACGATGGTGGGAAGATCATTTCCTGCGGGAGCAGAGATAACAACCTTCTTAGCACCAGCCTGAATATGGGCAGAAGCTTTCTCCTTGGAGGTGTAGAAGCCTGTGCACTCCAGGACTACGTCTACACCAAGCTCACCCCAGGGAAGCTCAGCAGCGTTGGCTTTCTTGTAGATGGTGATCTCCTTGCCGTCTACGATGATAGCGCCTTCGTTGTCGCCCTCACCCTCTTTGTAGGAAACGGTATCCGCCAGAGCGTACTTGCCCTGAGAAGAATCATACTTCAGAAGATGAGCCAGCATCTTGGGGCTGGTTAAATCGTTGATTGCCACAACGTCGTATCCGGGAGCATTGAACATCTGCCTGAAGGCAAGACGGCCGATACGTCCGAAACCGTTAATCGCTACTTTTACTGCCATTTTGAATTCCTCCTAAAATATAAAGATATTAATGGATAAGTAATACCTGTAACTCATTAGATATTTTACATAATTTGTTAAAAAATAGCAAGCCATTTTTTTCTTTTTTTAAGTGGTTCCCTGCGCTTTTATGGATTCTCAACAATTATCGCGTCAAAAACCTTTCATATCCGTCATTCTGCCATGGGCTCCTGCCAGGCCTTGCAGACGTCCACCCATCCTTTGGCTCCGGAACAGTCGTAGAGCTCCTGACAGGTCATCTCCACCGCGGAACTGGCGCTGCCCGCCGCGGGAAACACCGTGTCGAACCGCTTCAGAGATTCATCCAGATACGTCTCCGTCTTACCCTCCGGATTGGCAAAGGGGCAGACGCCGCCGACGGCATGTCCCGTATAGGCCACCACTTCCTCCGGCGTCAGCATTTTTGCCTTGCAGCCGAACGTATGCTTATACTTGGGATTGTCGATCTTGGCATCTCCGGCGGCCACCACCAGGACCGCCCTGTCCCCGTCCTTCTGCATAAAAGACAGGGTCTTCGCGATCCTGGCCGGGATCACTCCCACTGCCTGGGCCGCCAGTTCCACCGTGGCGCTGGACTGGGAAAACTCCCTGACGTCCTGATCCTTGCCCCACTTCTTCAGATATTCCTTTACACTCTCCACTGACATGATGGATCTCTCCTCTTTTGTTATTTCAGGTTTTCCGGATTCAGGCCGGAAAGCTCCGGGATCACAAAACGTCCGTCCTTCCGGATCAGCCGTCCGTCGAAATAGATCTCTCCGCCGCCGTACTCCGGTCTCTGGATGCAGACCAGATCCCAATGGATGGAAGAGTGGTTTCCGTTGGGCGCCTCGTCGTAGCAGTTTCCCGGCGTGAAATGGAAAGAACCGCAGATCTTCTCATCGAACAGGATGTCCTTCATGGGCGTCAGCACATAGGGATTGACGCCGATGGCAAATTCCCCGATATAGCGGGCTCCCTCGTCCACATCCAGCACCTGGTTGATCTTCTCTGTATCGTTGGCCTCCGCCTTCACGATCTTCCCGTTCTCAAAAGTCAGCCGTATATTCTCATAGGTAAATCCCTGATAGACGGACGGAGTATTGTAGGAAAGGGTCCCGTTCACCGAATCCCTCACCGGAGCCGTATACACCTCTCCGTCCGGTATATTCATGCGTCCGTCGCAGGGAATGGCGGGGATCCCCTCGATGGAGAAGGTCAGATCCGTGCCGGGACCGGTGATCCTCACTTCCCTGGTCCTGTCCATCAGCTCCACCAGAGGCTTCATGGCCTGCCCCATCCTGCCGTAGTCCAGACAGCATACATCAAAATAAAAATCCTCAAAAGCTTCCAGGCTGGTCCCCGCGCTCTGGGCCATGGAGGCCGAAGGATAGCGCAGCACCACCCATTTCGTCTTGGGCACCCGGATCCCGTGATGGACAGGCGTCGTATAGAGAGCGCTGTACAGTGACAGCTTCTCTCCCGGCACATCGGAAAGCTCATTGAGATTATCGCCTCCCCGGATGCCGATATAGCAGTCCATCTCAGCCATCTCCATGCTGTCCACCCGTGCCCGCAGCGAAAGCTGCTCCTCCGTGCAGCCCATCAGGATCTCCCGCTCCATCCTGGTATCTGTAAAATGGGCGAAGGGCGCCCCTCCGGCCCTGTATACTTCCTTGACCACCTGTCTGGCCAGAGCCTCCGTATCCATCCCCGTATAGTGGACATATACGTTTTCTCCCGGCTGTACCCGGCAGGAATAACGGACCAGGCCCTCCGCCAGCTTCTTGATCCTCTCATCCATAGGAATTCCTCCTTTCTCTTTCCCCGTCCATTTTAATCCCCGTCCTCCGATTTGTAAAGGCTTGCGCCTGACCGCGCAGTCTCCTTTTCATTCTGTCCCGGATCCGGAAGCGTTATACAGGCTTTTCCATCCGCACGAAAGCCCCGCTCCTCATGCGCTCCGCCTCTTCCCTGTCATGGGTCACCAGGATCACCGTTTTTCCCCGTGTATGGCGGCGCACATACTCCATGGCCGCTTCCTTCCAGCCTACATCCAGTCCCTTGAAGGGCTCGTCCAGAAAAAGCACGTCTCCTTCCCCAAGCACCGCCCGGACGATGGCCAGCCGCCGCTTCATGCCGCCGCTGAAGGCGGAGACCGGCTTGCGAAGATCCTCCCCCGAGATCCCCAGCAGGGAAAGCTCCTCTTTCAGCGCTTCCTCCGGCAGCTTCTTCCAGGCTGCCGCCCTCAGATTGGCCAGGGGCCGGAAAGCCGGGAGGAGCCTGTCCTCCTGAAAGACCGCGCTCTTTCTCTCCGGCACGCCCAAGACCGTTCCTCTGTCCGGCTTTTCAAAGCCCATCATCAAGTTTAAAAGGGTCGTTTTGCCGCAGCCGGACTCTCCCATGACCACCGACGTCTTTCCCGCGGGGAAAAATGCCGAAAAGTCCTCCAGAACCTGGGTATTCCCCAGCCGCTTCCAGATCCCCGAAAGCCGGATCCCTTCCTTTCCCGTTCCTTCCGTCATAGATTTCTCTCCTCCTACCGTCTCTTCAGAGCCGCCAGGACCGTCCTGAGCGCCTTCATGAACAGCTTTTCAAACAATACGCTGAGGATCACGATCACCACGGTCCAGGCCAGAAGCTCCGCCGTGTTCAGATAGATCTTGGCCTCATAGAGCCGCTCCCCGATGGAACCGTCCGGGATCCCGATGACCTCGGCGGCGATCCCCGCCTTCCAGGAGACTCCCAGGGCCGTGCTGCAGGCCGACAGCAAGAACGGCTCCGTCTGGGGCAGATAGATATAGAACAGCTTTTTCCGCCTGGACATGTGGAACAGCTCCGCCATCTGGAGCAGCTTCCGGTCCGCGCTCTTCATCCCCTCCAGGACATTGAAATACACCACGGGAAATACCATGAGAAAAGAAATAAAGACAGACAGGCCGGAGGCGTCCAGCCAGATCAGGCAGATGATGATGAAGGAAGCCACCGGGACCGACTTGATGGCCGTCAGATACGGCCAGAAAAAGACCTCCGCCGGCCGGGAAAAGGCGGCTGCTGCCGCAAACAGGCTCCCAAGCGCCAGGCCCAGCAGGAATCCGGATACGATCCGGACAAAGCTGAACGCTGCGGAAGCCAAAAATCCCTTCTCCAAAAACAGGCCTCCCAGGCGGATCAGCACATCCGCCGGGGAGGGCAAAAGAAGCCTCTGCCCGACGGCCTGGGCGGCCGCGTGCCAGAGGAGCAGGGCCGCCGCCACAGAGACGGCCCTCTCCAGCCAAAGCTTCTTTTTATTCCTGTCCATGCGCCTTCACATCCTTTATGACTGGGGCATCCAGTAGAAATCGTCTCCCGGCATGGCGCCTCCCACTGCCTGGGGATTCTGGTCATAGAGCGTCTGCAGGTAGCCGGACAGCGCGGTCTTCATCTGCTCCCCGGCAATATACGTGATGTTGCAGCCGGGAATCGCTTTTTGGGCCACGGCCGCCTTTACGATGTCATATTTTTCCACCAGGGCGGCGCCTTCCTCCACATTCTCGTTGATATAAGCGGTGGAAGCTTCGTATTCCTCCAAAAAGATCCTGAGGGCTTCCGGATGCGCTTCGGCAAATTCCCTGCGGACGATGAGACCCGCCGTGATCAGCTGGCTTTCCACTCCCAGACGGTTCCACTCCTCCGTCAGGTCCAGCACCACGTTCAGTCCCTCCACCTGGGTCCCGGCCACCGTCACATAAGGCTCCGGCAGCATGGCCACCGCGCTGTCCTGGGCCGCCATCTGGGCCACCACTTCCGTGGGCTCGCTCTTCCACTCCAGCGTCACATCCGTCTCCGGATCCAGGCCGTTTTGCTCCAGCAGATAGCGGAGCGCGTACTCCGGCGTGGAGCCTTTGCCCGTGGCGTAGATGGTCTTTCCCTTAAGATCCTCAAAGCTTGCGATGGTGGGGCCGCCTTTTTCCACGATGTAGAGGACGCCGAGGGTATTTACGGCCAGGAACTGGACTGCCCCGCCGGAATTCTGATACAGCACCGCGCCCAGATTGGCCGGCACTGCCAGGATGTCCAGCTCTCCCTGCAGGAGCTTGGGCGTCAGTTCATCGGCGGATCCCGCCATGGTAAACTGGATCTGGCTCTTGCTGGTCCCGTTCTCTACATCGTCCAGAAGCTTCACCATCCCCATGGATGTGGGCCCCTTCAGACCGCCCAGACGGATGAGCACATCCTCCTGTTCCGTCACATCCGCCTCCAAAGTAGTCTCCGCCGCAGTTGTTTCCGCCGCGGTCGTCTCTTCCTTCGTGGTCTCTCCGCTTCCGCCGCACCCGGCCAGGGCCAGCGCCAGCAGGACGGCCGCCATCCAGACTGCACCTATTTTTTTCATCTTGTCCGCTCCTCCTTGTGAATGTTTTGTCAATTCCTCGACTAGTGTAACACAACAAGCAGCTTTTCTTCGTTGCCATGGCAACAATCTTGAAAATCTTTTGCTATCCTTTCAGGCCGGACAGCCAAAAGTGATTTTTCTCATACCGGAGGATCCCTTCCTTCTGCATACGGGAAAGCTCCCTGGAAAGGGCGCTCCGGTTGGTCCCCAGGTAGGAAGCCATATCGTTCCGGTTAAAAGGCAGCGCAAAGCTGCTGCTCCCGTATTGATGGGCGCACTGGGAGAAAAAGACCACCAGCTTGTCCCGAAGGCTCCGCTTGGAGAGGATCTGGATCCTGTCGTTCATGGCCAGAGCCCTGCCCGTCACCAGCCGGATGAACCGCAGGACCAGCTCATGATCTCCGGCGTTTCCCGGCATACGCCGGACCCCTTCTGCCCGCAGCCATGCCACCTTCACATCCTCGGCCGCCGATATGGTCACCGGCTCCTCTTCCGTCCCCAGGAAGCACAGGGACTCCCCGAAGGTCATTCCCGGCGTCACATTGGCCATGATGATGCGGTTCCCCTCAAAATCATCCATATGGACCTGGACCCGTCCGGAGAGCACCAGCCCGAACCTGGTGAGACGGCTCCCCACCCTGTGCAGGAATTCCCCTTTCCCATACCTGGCCGGGGACGCCTCAAAAAAGTCCAGGGAAGCGGCCAGCCGCTCTCCGGAAAGGCCTGCAAACAGCTCGCTCTTCTTTAATATCTCCCGGTCTCTTTCTGTAAATCCTCTGTCCATCCCATCCTCCGATCCCCGCGCCGGGCATACTGCCCGGACATTCAGAAAGGACCCTGCCAAACAGGATCCTTTCCGACTTCGCAAAGTGCCCTCTCCAAAAGCCGCGAAGGCGCGGCCGGTACCGAGAACACGTTCTTTTTACTGTTCTTCCTTTTCCTCTTCCTCTTTTGCCGCAACCGGCTCCGGCTGCTTCCTCCTGCCGCAGACCACGAAGACCGCGATCCCCGCCAGCAGGGTAAAGACGGCGATGAACTGGGACGTGGAGAGGACCCCCACCTGTCCCCTGGGATCATCCCGGAGGAATTCGATGAAAAATCTTCCTATACTGTAAAAGATCAGGTACAGGCCGCCCACCTGTCCGGGAGCCTTCACCCGTTTCGCCAGGAAGATCAGCAGGAAAAAGTGAAGGAAATTGGCGATGCTGGAAATGATCTGAGTAGGGATGAGAGGCACTCCTCCCGGCGCGAACCGGCAGCTCTCCGGAAAGATGATATGGAAAGCGCCGGAAGTCTCTCTCCCGTAGCAGCACCCGGCCATCAGACAGCCAAGGCGGCCAAAGGCCTGCGCCAGAGCTATGGAGGGCATCACCAGATCAAAATACTTTAAGAAAGGCAGCTTTTTCACCCGGCAATAGACCCATCCTGTGAGGATCCCGCCGATGAGCCCCCCGTAGACCACGAAACCGTTTCCGGAAAGCGCCGTCCAGAAAGAAGAAGGATCCGCCAATATATCCGGAAGCTCCGTGAGCAGGAACAGGATCTTCGCGCAGACCCAGCCCATCACCAGGCACCAGATGCCGATATAAAAGACATGGTCGTCCCCGACCTTATATTTTTTCTCCCGGTACATGGCCACCCAAAAGGCCGCCACGACGCCGATGGCGATCATGAGGCCGTATCCGTATACCGTAAAGGGCCCCAGTTTCACGATCACTTCCCGCATATGTTCATCCTCCTGCACGTTCTGCCGCCGTTTTCGCCGGACATTTAAGTCCCTGTATCCGGAAAACGGCGCTGCTTAGTGATTATAGCAGACTTTCCCTATTTCCGCAAGATTTCCGGGGAGCAGACCGTTTTTCAGAATTATAAATAATTTATTAAATATAAATATTTTATTGACAATCAAAGGAAGTCTGCTATACTGGATTTGGAAAATCAGAAGGCAGAACAGGAGGATCTTCATGGACAAAGAAGCCAAAAACATCGTGCCGGAAGAGCTGGCCAGCGTGCTTACCCATTTCGTGGTATCCCTTTACTTCCGGATACAGGAACATCCACCCAAGAATTTCCATGTCAAGCTGAGCTCCCACGGGTTCCATGTTCTCCACATCCTGGTGCGGAGCGAGACGGGAGAGGTCCCCATGACGGAGCTGGTGCGCCGCATCGGCCGGACCAGGCAGCAGCTTTCCCGGCTCATAAGCGACCTGGAAGACAGCGGTCTGGTGACCCGTGTCCACAGCAGAGAAAACCGCCGCAGCGTCTCTGTCGCCATCACGGAGGAAGGACGCCGGCAGACGGAGGCTGCCTTTGCTTCTGTCTCGGAAGAACTCTCTTCCTATCTGAGCCGCCTCCCGGAAGAGAGGCTCCTGATGATCCAGGATACCGCCAGCCAGCTGGGAAACCTCGCGGACCAGCTGGAAATGCTTTTTGACCAAAAGGAGGAACTTTGATGAAAGAAGTGAAACAACCGAAAAAGCCAATCCTCTACTACTACCTCATCGCGCTGATCGTCCTGCTTTTGCTGAACGCGCTGTTCTTCCCCAGGATCTTCAGCGCCCAGGTGGAGGAAGTGGATTACGGCGTTTTCTTAAATATGATCGAACAGAAACAGGTCGGAGAAGTCCAGATCACAGAAAACGAGATCATCTTTTCCGATACGTCCGACCCGGCCAACTACTATAAGACCGGAAACATGAACGATGACCAGCTGATCGACCGGCTCTACGCCGCCGGCATCACCTCCTTCGGCACGCCCATCGTGGAGGAAGCCTCGCCCATCCTGACCTTCCTGGTCAGCTGGGTGCTGCCCATCGTGATCTTCGTGGTCATCGGAAACCTCCTCTCCAGGAGCCTGATGAAGAAAATGGGCGGCGGAGTCGGGAACAGCATGAGCTTCGGCAAGAGCAACGCCAAGGTCTATGTCCAGTCCACCACAGGCATCAAATTCTCCGACGTGGCCGGAGAGGATGAAGCCAAGGAGATCCTCCAGGAGATCGTGGATTTCCTCCACAACCCCAAAAAGTATACGGAGATCGGAGCCAGGATGCCAAAAGGCGCCCTGCTGGTGGGCCCTCCCGGAACCGGCAAGACCCTTTTGGCAAAGGCTGTGGCCGGAGAAGCCGGCGTGCCCTTCTTCTCCATCTCCGGTTCGGAATTCGTGGAAATGTTCG
>CAJFUL010000090.1 GCA_904420245.1 Candidatus Paralachnospira avium | reverse complement strand
AGACCGGAGCTTGCCGATGTGCAGAAGGGGATCACCGTCTTCCCGGTAAAATCATTGGCCTCGACAAACGAATCCACGGGCCATGCCGCGATGCCCCACCAGATAGGATAGCCGATAAACACGGTGTCATATTCCTCCCAGTTCTCCACGGTATCCGCCGTCAGCTCCACATCCCGCAGGCTTTCATCCGCATGCTCCTGAGACACCCGGCTGTTCTCATCGTTATAGTTCAGATCCTCATCGGTATAAGGATCGGCCGGCTCCAGCTCAAAGAGGTCTCCGCCCACCGCTTCCGCGATATAGTTGGCCGCCGTTTCGGTATTGCCTGTGGCTGAATAATAGACCACCAAAGTCTTTCCGCCGTCTGAACTCTCCGCGGAGGTCTCCGCCGCTTCTTCTCCTGTCGTGGTCTCCGCTGCGCCGACCGTGGTTTCCGCCTCTGTGGTTTCTGCCTCTGTAGTCTCCGCCTCTGTCTGGGCCGCGGTGGTCTCATTCCTTCCGCTGCTCCCGCAGGCGGCAAGCCCCAGCGCCAGGATCATTCCCATACATAATGCCATCAATCGTTTCATGCTGACTCTCCTTTCTCTTCATTCATAACATTCTTCAAAAATTTCCAGGATCTCTTCATGGGTCATGCGCCTATAGCTTCCCGGAGAGATGCCGCAGGAATCGGCGATCTCCTTCAACTGCTCCCGCCTGACTCCCAATTCCTTCAGAGTGACCGGCAGACCGGTCTCCCTGATAAAATCCGCCAGGGCCTCGATCCCCGCCAGCGCCGTCTCCTCATCGGTCCTTCCCTCCCGCTCAACGCCCCAGACCTTTTCGGCAAAACGGACGAATTTGGGAAGGCCTTCCCTGTAAATATGCCGGTAATAGACCGGCTGCAGCACGGCAAGTCCGCAGCCATGGCTGCAGTTGACGTAAGCTCCCAGCTGAGGCTCCATATTATGGCACTCAAAATCACACTTTTTTCCCAGCCGGATCAGACGGTTTTCTCCCATGACGGAGTCCCACATCAGATTGCTCCTGGCTGTATAATCCTCCGGATCTTCTATGGCCGCCCGGAGATTGCGGATCACGCTCCGCATCAGGGCTTCCATTATATCATCGGAGACGTTGTCTTCATCCGGAGGACTGAAATAAGTCTCCATAATATGGCTCAAAGTATCAAAACCGCCGGAAACCATCTGCAGTTTCGGCACGCTGTAGGTATATCCGGGATCCATCAGGGCGAACCTGGGATTCAGCTTCGGATAATCCCGCCCTGTCTTGATCTTCTTTTCCTCATTGGTGATCACGGCTCCCCCGCTGCACTCGCTTCCGGTCCCCGCCGCCGTCACGATGACTCCCACGGGCAGCGGCTCTGAATCTATGACGCCGGGATGCTCCCAGAAGTTTTCCCAGATGTCTCCCTCGCAGCAGGCCGCCAGGGAAACGGCTTTGCAGCAGTCCATGACGCTGCCGCCTCCCACCGCCAAGATCATGTCCACATGGTTTTCCCTGGCCAGCCTCGCTCCCTCCCGCACTTTTTTATAAGTCGGATTGGTCATAATGCCGGGAAACTCCACGACGGTCTTCCCAGCCTCCCGCAGGATGGCCGTGACCTCGTCGTAGATCCCGTTTTCCTTGATGGATCCCTCTCCGTAGGCCAGCATGACCTTGGGATACGGTTTGACCTTAAATCCCAGGTATTCCTTTACACAGCCTCGTCCGAAATAGACTTTAGTGGTATTTTCAAAGATAAAGTTGTTCATACTGCTTTCCCCCGCTCACATCTGCGCTTCCCAGAAGGAAACAGCCTCCTGCACCCAGCCTTCCGCCGCCGTACCGGTGCCCAGTCCGAATCCATGGGGCAGTCCCGGGTAATGATGGAATTCCGTAGGGATCCCAAGGGCATCCAGCGCTTCTATCCGCTGCTCCATGGTCCTCCAGTCCGCGATCCCGTCGCTTTCCCCCACACAGGCAAAGGTGGGCGGATCCTCCTGTGTATAGTCCGAATGTCCTGTATACTGCATGATGACGGCTCCCGCCCGCGGAAGCTCGTCTCCGCCGAAAGCCGCGGGACCGTAAGACCCCAGCCAGGCAGCCATCCGGCCTCCGGCCGAACCGCCCCAGAGGGAATAGCAACTGGTATCCACTTCCAGCTCTTCCGCGTGCTCAAAGATAAAGCTGATGGCTCTAGCCAGATCCTCACAAGCCGTCTGGGCGCCCGGCCGGTAGATCAGGGCGAACGCGTTATATTCCATCTTGGAAAGCTCCAGAGCGTGGGGAAAGCTGTCCTGCATGGCTCCCACATAGGTGAATCCGCTGCCGGCGCTGCAGACCGCGAATTTTTCTCCCGGCTCTCCCTTAAAGAAGAACAAGCCGGTATCTTCCTTGTCCGGATCTTCTGCTTTTTCCTCTTCTGTGTAAATATCATAGAAGACCGTTTCCCCGGCCTGCGCGTGTTCCCTCAGATAGTTGGCGATCTCAACCGTCTTGTCCGGATCGATGCCGTTGTACCAGGTAAGCCGCAGCTCTCCCAGAGTATCGCCGCTCCAGTACCCGTCATCAGCCGGAAAGATCAGTCTTCCGTAGTCTCCGAAGACCGGATCGTCCATCACGTCGGAGATCCTCGTATCCACTGTATAGGGAGCGGAAGCCTCCTGGGTTTCATCTGTCTCCTGGGTTTCCCCGGCGTCTGTCTCCTGGGTTTCGCCTGCGGTGCTCTCCTGCGCATATACAGGCTCTGTCTCCTGCGGCACACGGTTTCCTGCCCCGCAGCCTCCGGCTCCGAGGAGCAGCCCCAAAAGGACCAGGACCGCACGTATTCTCTTCAAACTCCCACCGCCTTTTCTCTGCTTTTCTTTAGGATAGCAAAAACGAGACCTCCGAAGAAGTCTCGTTTTGTTATAGCGTATTTACCATTTGGTTATCCCCGCCGGTACGGCTTCCACTCTGCCATGGCAGCATAGTGGCGGACTGTAAAAGCCTCCGGCGCGATCCCTTCCAGCATGGCCCTGTGTTCCCTGTCCCACCGTTCCAGATCCTCCGGAGAGAGGGAGGCTCCCACTCCCCTGCAGGCCCTCATCCGTCCATGCCAAGTCTCTCTGGTGAAAGGGACCTCCACCTCATATTCCTCTTGAAACACCGGTTCAAAATACTCCAAAAGCTCTGCCGTACCGGCAATGGGATGCACCGTCTCTCCCGCTCCCGTCCACCCCGGATGATACCGGAGCACCAGCTTTTCGCTGGCTCCTGCCACCGGATCCTCATAGGGCAGCCATGCCATATAGAGGAACAGGAGCCTTCCGTCCTCTTTCAACAGCCTGGAAAACAGAGGCGCTGTCCGTTTGTGATCAAAATACCAGAAGCACTGGCAGGCCGTGATCACATTGAAGCTGCCTTCCGGAAAATCCAGCTCCTCCGCCGCAGCCACCTTGTAACGGATCCGCTGTCCCGCCGCCCGGGACAGCTTCTCAGCCTGCCGGATCTGGTCTTCTGAAATATCCGTCCCTGTCCACTCCGCCCCGTATCCGTACATATTCCTGGGAAGGACTCCCGTCCCTGTCCCCACATCCAGCACCTTCTGGCCGGACACGCAAAGTCCCCGTCCGGCGATCCTTTTGTAAAAGACAGGAGGGTAGATATCCCTGTATCTGGCATATTCCTCCGATACTCTTCCCCAGTCAAAGGGCCTGCCGTGATCGATGCTGCTCTTTCGGATCTCCATGCGAATAAACTCCTTCCCGGCCGGGCGAAAGGCCCGCCCAAGCTTCTGGCTATTATCGTATCTCAGAAAGCGGGAAAAAGGAAGTCCGTTTTTACCATCCTATATATGCTTCCGGAGCGCTTCCGCCGGGTCCCGGAAAGATTTCATCCAGCTTTTTCATTACTTCCGGTTCCAGTTTCACATCCAGGGCATGGACCGTAGATTCCAATTGTTCCGGCGTCCTGCAGCCGCAGATCACGGAAGAAACATTCGGATTGTTAAACTGCCATGCAAGCGCCACTGTCGCCATGGTTTCTCCCAGCTCATCGGCAAGAGCTTTCAATCTCAGCAGGCGGTTCCTGTTCTCTCCCTCATTCCACGTCCCCAGACTGTCACTGTAAATACTGTGTCCGGCGCCTCTGGTCCCCGGCTTGGGATCCAGTGCGTTCTCCGTCAAAAAGCCTCCCGCCAACGGCGCATAGGAATTAAACGCGATCCCCATCTTCCTGCAGGCAGGCAGGACCTCCAGCTCCGGAAGCCTGCAGAACAGGCTGTATCTGTGCTGCTCTGCGATAAAGCCCAGAAAATTTCTTTTTTTCGCTTCATATTTCGCTTCAACAATATGGCGGGCTCCATAATTGCTGGATCCGATATAATAGGTCTTTCCCTGGCCGATTATGGTTTCATATGCCCCATAGATCTCATCCCAGTTGGTATCCTCTTCGCAATGATGAGTCGTATACATTTCCACATGATCCGTCTGCATCCGCTTAAGGGAGGCCTCCAGAGAGCGGTAGATCTTAAAAGCGGAGAGACCCATGGCATCGTTGGGCCCGTCCGGCGCATATTCCATAGGCTGAAAACACTTGGTATTCAGCACAAAGGACTCTCTTCTGTCTCCTCCCTGCTTAAAATACCGTCCCAGCATTTCTTCCACACGGCCTTTGAAGCCTACGCCTCCTCCATACAGATTCCCGGTATCCAGATAATTGATCCCATAGTCCCTGGCCATATCCATGATGCGGAAGCACGCTTTTTCATCATTGTATTTTCCAAATGTCATGGTTCCTATGGCGATCCTGCTGACTTTAAGTCCTGTATTTCCTTCTGTTACATACTGCATATGATTTTCCTCCTTTTAATTTACTCCCAGATACAGTCTCTCTACTTCTTCATTCTCCAGAAGTTCTCTGCCTGTACCCTCCATTTTTATCCGCCCCATCTGGATCACATACCCCTTATCTGCCACAGACAGAGCCATACTGGCGTTCTGCTCCACCAGCAAAATAGAAACCCCCTGCTCTTTGATCCTCACGATCAGATCGAAGATCATATCCGTAAAGATCGGCGACAATCCCAAAGAAGGCTCGTCCAGCAAAAGGATCTCCGGACTGCACATCATGCCCCTGGCAATGGCCAGCATCTGCTGCTCTCCGCCTGATAAGGTCCCGCCCATCTGTTTTTGACGTTCTTTCAATCTCGGAAACAGCTCAAAAGCCCGTTCGATCCCCGCCTCCATCTCTTTTTTAGATACAGTAAACGCTCCTGCCTTCAGATTTTCATAAACGGACATTTTAGGAAAGATCAGTCTTCCCTCCGGGCATAAGGCGATCTTCTTTTTTACGATCTGCGCCGGTTTCAATTTCGTCAGTTCCTCGTCTCCCAGCATGATCTGTCCGCTCAAAGGCTTTTTCACTCCGGCTATGGTCTTCAGCAAGGTGGATTTTCCGGCGGCGTTGCTTCCGACCAGCGCTGCGATCGTCCCCTGCTCGATTTCCATGGAAACATCCCAAAGCACATGCACATGGCCATAAGCCACATTGAGATCTTTTATGGCCAGCATACTCTCACCTCCGTTTCCCCATATAAACTTCAATGACCTTGGGATTGGTCCTCACTTCTTCCGGCGTTCCTTTTGTCAATAGCATGCCATAATCCATGACGTAGACATAATCGGAAATATCCATGACCAGCTTCATATCATGTTCGATCAAAACGATCGTATGCCCTCTCTCCCGAAGAGCCGATATGTATCCCCGCAGCTCTATAGATTCCTGACTGTTCAGACCGGCTGCAGGCTCATCCAGCAAAAGCAGCTTGGGATCACAGGTCAGAGCCCGGATGATCTCCAGTTTTTTCTGGATCCCATAAGGCAGGTTCTTACATTTATCCTGAGCGTAGGATTCATAACCGAATTCTCTCAGAAGATCCTCCGCCTTTTTCCGCATCTCCGCTTCGATCCATTTCTTTTTCTTTGTATTGAATAAGATCGAAAGCGGCCCTGTCGGATCGATCCCCTGGAATCCGGCTATTACATTTTCCAGCACGGTAAGCTCTTTAAAAATGCGTACGTTCTGAAAAGTTCTTGCCATCCCTACTTTCACATAATCGTAGATCTTAAAATCATTGGTCTTCCTGCCGTCAAAAAATATCTCGCCGGAATCCGCATGATAAAAACCTGTAATGATGTTGAACAGCGTCGTCTTTCCGGCTCCGTTGGGGCCGATCAAGCTGACAATGGCTCCTTTGGGAATCTCAAGAGAAACCTCATTGACCGCTTTCAGCCCGCCAAATGATTTGCATACATTTTCAATCTTTAATATTGGCTCCATATATCTTTTCACTCCGGTTTCTTCTTTTTACAGGTCAAGATCCTCCCTTTCACGGATTCCCAGGAAATATTTTTCGCCTTAAACAACATCGCCAGGATCAGGATCATCCCGTAGATCAGCTGATTCAGCGCATCAAATCCTCTCAGGACCTCCGGAAGAAGACCAAGGATAACCGCGGCTACGATCGTTCCGTACATATTTCCCATTCCTCCCAGCACTACCATGCAGAGAAACAGGTTGGACCGGGTATTGGCTCCCACCGACGGTTCGATAAAGCGCATGAGATGTGCGTACAGCGCTCCTGCCAGACCTGCAAACAGACCGGAAACCGCAAATGCGATCACCTTGTCCCTGAGGATATTGACACCGCTTGTCAGGGAAACGATCTCGTCATTCTTGATCATTTTCAGTCTCAGGCCAAAATTGCTGTTGATCATATTTTTGCTGACCACGATGATCACCAATGTAAAAAGGAAGGTCAAAAAATAATATGCCGTGTAGCCCTGAAAATGGATCGGTCCCAGCGACGGCCGCGGAATCGCCACCAAACCCACATTTCCATTGGTCAGCGAGCTCCAGTTAATGATAATCAGCCGTATGGCCTCCGACAGCGCCAAAGTGATCACTGCCAGGTACCCTCCGGACAGCCTGAGCGCTAAGAGCCCCAGCGCAGCCGAAATGATCCCTGTTATGACAGTGGCCAGCAGCATGCTCAAAATGACCGGGAGCCCCAGCTTCAAAGATAAGAGGGCCGATGCATATGCACCTACTGCAAAAAATCCCGCCTGTCCCATGGATACCTGCCCGGCTTCGCCTGAGATCATGTTCAGCCCGAGAGCGGCAATGATATAGATCATCAGCATAATGACTACCCTTACCAGATAGTCACTGAGCCCCGCAAAAGGAAGCAGCGAGAAAAAGAGCAAAAGTATGACAATAAAAACCGATTTTTTCGTTTTTCCCCATTTTTTCATAATCAGACCTTCTTCTGCACTTTTTTGCTAAATAATCCGTCTGGTTTAATCAGTAAAATGATGATCAAAATTGCAAATGCCGAAAAGTCCCTCAGATTTGAGGTTACATACCCGGCTGTCATCACTTCTGCAAAACTGATGATAAAGGCTCCTATGGCCGCTCCCCACAAATTTCCGATCCCGCCCAGGACAGTTGCGGTAAAAGCCTTGATCGCCATGGTATTCCCCACGGAAATATCAATCCCGCGAAAATTCATGCAGGACATAATGCCGGACAGACAGGCCAGAGCAGAACCGATAAAAAAAGTCAGCCCAATGACAAAATTCACACTCATCCCCATCAGTTCAGCCGCGTTGGAATCCTGCGCGACAGCACGCATGCTCATCCCCAGTTTTGTTTTATTGACAAAAAAGAGCAGGAAGCATAAAATAACGGCCGTGATCGCGATAATGATGATCTGAGTCATATTGATATTTATACTTCCGATCCGGAACACCTTGGACTCAAAGAACAGGGGATACTGCTTCGTTGCCGAACCCATGAGCAGGAACATCAACTGCTGGAGAACTGTAGATACTCCGATCAGACAGATCAGTCCCGCAAAAGGCGGCATCCCCGCGCTCCGCAGCGGTTTTACCGTCAGCCGCTCATAAATGACGCCGATAAGCCCGGTCACCGCCATCGCAAGGATAAAAGAAATGAACCATGGAATCTGAGGAAATGCAGTCACGATCATAAAGTAAATATACGCCCCCACCATAAAAACCGTGCCGTGGGCAAAATTGATCAACTCCAATACTCCATATACCATAGAGTATCCGATGGCAGTCAGCGCATATACTGCCCCCAATGCCAGACCGCTGACTACAAGCTGCATAAAATATACCATAACATTCCTTTCTTATGGGGATTGCCGGCATTATGCCGGCAGCCCCATATCTCCTGTCAGTTAATGCATTTATACTCCCCATCTGCGATCTCACTGATATAAAACGCATCTCTTTGCACTTTGCGGTTTTCATCGATCTGATCGTTGAATACTTTTCCCTCCGTAGATGTATACCCTGCCAGAATATCATGGAAAGACTGGCGGTCCGTCGCGCCATCTTCAATGACCCGGATGATCATATTCCCACATTCGTAAGAACCGGCTCCCATCAACCCGGGATAATATCCGTTCAGCTCATTGAAATCTTCATTGAACTGTCTGACCTTTTCATCCTGAGTATCCGGAGTGATCATGCTGGCCACATAAACATCTGCCGTATCCGTATCACCCAGAGCATCGATCAAATACTGGTTATAACTGTCGGGCGACAGGAAAAGCTTTGTCGTGATCCCAAGATCCCTTGCCTGCATAATCATGGCAGAAGAATCCGCATAAGAACAAAAAATTCCGATCACATCCGGGTTATCTTTATTGACCTTCTGCAGCAAGGACGTAAAATCTCTTGTCTGTCCGCTGATGAATTTGTCGCTGGCAATAACTTCCGCTCCATATTCCGGCGCCGCTTCCGTAACTGTATCCAGGATCATCTCGCCGTTGTCTCCATCGATCACGATCATGCCGATGGTCTTGGCCCCCAATTCCTCACAGGCGATCTTTGTCCAGTTTCTGTACTGTGTGCCGGCATCCGGACAAAACATCCAGGTCCATCCTCCGGCTTCCGGGATCGACATGGAGCTGGCGCTGGGTGAAAACTGCACTAAGTTTCCTTCATAGATCGGCGCTCCCGCCATGGTCGCTCCACTGGCAAAGGAACCGATCGCCGCTATGTATTTCTCATCCGAGGCGATCTGCTGAGCAATATTGGCCGCCTCTGTTGGATCGTTTTTATCGTCAAACCGGTCAACCACAAGCGTATGGCCTTCATATCCCCCCGCTTCATTGAACGCATCCACTGCCATCATCAGAGCGCTGTATCCCTCTTCTCCCTGATTGGCATAATCTCCGGTCAGCGGCGCCGCATAAGCAATGTAATAAGGCTCTGCTTCCGCGCCGGGAGATTCTGACCCATCTGCCGTTGTCTCTGCCGTACTTCCTCCTCCCGTTGTCTCGGTCTGATCTGTGTTTCCCCCGCATGCTGCTAATCCCACCATCATCGAGACCACCAACCATACACCAAGTAACCGTTTTTTCATCTCTCCACCTCCATAAGATTTCTTTATACTCCGCTTTCTTCCCACAAGTTGTGTGGCTTAGGCTTGGTATATCGTTAAATTACTATATTTTCTCCTAGATTTCAAGGGATATTGTCTGTTTTTTGTGTTCTATTCTGAATTTGCGACTGTCAATCCTTAAATATTCAGTATATATGGACTGACAGTCGCATATAATCCCTTTTTATCTGCAATAATAATATACACAGCCCATTTTTATGGACTGAGAATCACAGAATATCTTTTAAATTCAAAGGAGGAAACCATGACAACCAAAAAGGAACTGCTTGATATTTTACATTCAAATATCATAAAACTTCTGAATGAAACAGAAAACGGCTATTCCATGCGCGGTCTCAGCACCGCCATTGAGCGCTCTGAAGGTTACATGCAGAAACTGCTCGTAGGAAAATTCACCCCATCTTTGGACACCCTGATCGATATAAGCAATTATTTTGACATCCCGGTCTGGGCCCTCCTGATCAACGGAAAATTTTCCTGCCAGCTGATCCAGCACATCAATACACAGCTTTTCACTCTGTCGAAAGATTCCCTGACCCTTGTATTGGAATTGGTGATCCTGCTCAACAAAGCGGAACACTGAATCTTCCCTCACAAAATAGTGTTTACAGACAAACAAAAAAGCCCCGATATGGACTGAAAATCCATATCGAGGTTTTTACTTTTTCTTCCGCCAGCAACTCCAGAGCGCTCCTTTTCAAACGGCTCTCAGCGAGAACCTGCGGACCAGCAGCTGCGCGCATACTCCGGTGAACGCCCCCGCTATGCAGCCCGCCGTAAGGAGCATGGGCAGATAGAACAGGACGCCCCATCCGGCGATGAGACCGGCCACCGTGATCTGGCCGATGTTGTGGAGCACGGCTCCCAGCACGCTGCAGATCCAGATATAGGAGTCCGTGAGGATATGCTTAAGACCAAGCATCCCGGCAAGACAGAGGAATCCGCCTGCCATGCTGTATAAGAGCGCCATCATATTTCCGGAGAAGAACGATCCCAGCAGGATGCGCGCGGCAACCAGCAGGAACACCTCACCGGCCCGGTAGTGGTACACGGCAAAGACCGTGACCACATTGGCAAGTCCCAGCTTTATGCCCGGAATGGGCACGGGATTGGGGATCTGAAGCTCGATCATAAACAGGATCAATGCCAGAGCCGTAAGCAATGCCAGCTCTGTCAGTCTTTTCACTTTCATGGTTCCTCCCTGTCAAAGCGCTTCATCCACAGTCTCATGGAGCCCGGTAAACCGGATCACAAGATGATTGGGCAGACAGACGATGGGGGCTGCCGAATCCAGCCACCCCATCCGGACACAAGTATGGTCCGGACAATCCGCCTCCAGCACCCGGATCCTGCCGTTTTGGATCTGAACCGTATTGGTCCTCCCCTCATACTCCACCTGGATGATCCGGTCCTCCTGACCGGTAAGGTCGATGGTATACAGGACCTTATCATCCTGCAGGATCTCCACTGTCTGCCCGTGGGGCGCCAGCCAGATCCAGAGACTTCCCGCTATCCCGGCCAGGAAGATCAAAGCCGCTGCCGCCGTTATGATAAGTTTTTTTCGTTTCTTCATCTCGAGATCACCCGCATTTCCATATCTGCGTCCAGCGTGAACTGCCCCTCAAGGCCTTCCGTGATCAGCACCTGTCCATCCTGAGTGACCAGGATCATTTCAAAACCGGAATGACCGCGCCAGTATTCTTCCGCGCCTTCTGCTCCCATCACATAGAGAGAAGTAGAAAGGGCATCGCACAGCTTCCCCTCTTCCGCCACAATGGTGACGGAGGCCAGGTCATTGCGGACCGGATGCCCGGTAACCGGATCGAGGATATGCCCATAAGTCACCCCGTCCTCGCCGATGAAATAATTCTCATAGCTGCCGGAAGTGACCACAGCGCAGTCGGAGGCCGTCAGGATCCCCAGATTCCCGTCCTCAAAGGGGTTTCGCAGTCCCAGCCTCCAGGGGGTTCCATCCGGGCGGGAACCGATGAGGAGGATATTGCCGCCCAGGTCCAGCAGGGCAGAACGGACCCCCGCCTCCCGCAGCAGATCCGCCGCCTCATCGCTGGCATATCCTTTTCCCACGGCTCCCAGATCCAGCATCATCCCCGGTTCCACCTGGACAGTATTACCCTCCAGGGAAACTCTGCGGTAACCGACAGACTTCAAAAGCCCGTCGATCTCCTCCTGAGCGGGGATCCGGTGTTCCTCCGTGGTAAAGCCCCACGCGGCCAGCACCGGATAGATGGTAGGTTCCAAAGCCCCATCTGTTTTTTCCGCCATCTCAAGGGCAAAGGACACGATCCGCGCCGTCTCCCCGCTGACCGTCACCGACTGTCCGCTGTTTTGATTGATCCGGAAGATGTCGCTGTTTTCATCTGTGACGGACCAGAGTCCTTCCAGCTCCTGGATCCGCTCCTGCGCCTGCTCCAGAGCAGTATCCGCCTCTTCTCCGTAAGCAGTCAGGGAAATGTAAGTATTCATGGCAAAAAAATCTCTGGTGAACGCCTCCGCGGGACCTTCCGTATTTTGCCGCGGGCTGCGGGAACACGCCGCCATTCCCATGGCCAGGCATATGGCCAGGAGCAGAGCTACTGACCTTTTCATGCCGTTTTCCTCCTGTTTCCTTTTCCGATCCTGCGGACACCTGCGGCCGTATAATGGCCGGCGAACACAAACAGGCCCATGACCGCCAGATAATCCAGGAAAAAGAAGATAAGAGGTTCCTCAAAATCAAAAAATACAAACTGGCTCTGCAGGAACATATAGCGGAAAATATCCCGGCGGATCAGCGCGTACACGCCGTAAACGGCAATGGCAGTCCCCGCCAGCCGCAGAAACAGCGTCCTTATCTTTGACTTTTCTTTCCACAGCCTGCCGGCCATTCCCATCATGCTGTTCCAGTGGATTCCCAAATGGAAGGCCAGAAATACAAATCCCCAATACGCGCTGAGCATATGGAGGGAGCGGCCGAAACTGCGGCCTCCGCTGATGGAAAGAAAAGCGAATACTTCCCGGGAGATCAGTACGGCGCTGACCGCAGCCCCCAGCATGGCCGCGAACACCAGAAAAGCGCTGACTGTCTGCAGGATCCTATAAGGAGAGTATCTTCCCCGCAGCAAGTTCCCGGTCCATTTCCGGTTCAGGATATGGTGAACGATAAAAAGCACGAACATACCGGCTCCGATCCACTCATGGGCCGTCCTTCCCACCAGCTCAAAGGCCATGAGCAGAAGAAGAAGGACCGTCATGCCGATATCCACTGTGATCTTTCCGATGATCTTCGGTTTCATGGTCTGTCAGCCTCCTATCTCATCTGTACTGCGCACCGGGATCCTTAATATCCCAGGCCCTCCAGCCATGCGGCCACATCCGGAGCAGCCTCCGCCACATCCCGCTCACTGACGGTGAAACCGTCCTCGATCACCGTGGCGTCCGGATCCAGCTCCTCTATGGTCTGGATGGTGCGGGAAAATCTGCTGCCATTGTGAACATTGAAGGGAATGATGGTCTTTCCGGAAAGATCATATTCATCAAAAAAGCTGTACACCGCCATGGGAAGATCTGCCCACCAGTTGGGATACCCGATAAAGATCGTGTCATACTGATCCAGATTTTCGATATGGGAGGTGAGCTCCGGCCTGGCAGCCGCATCCTGCTCCTCTGCCGCATAGTCGATCAGCTCTCCTCCGTCGGTGGGATAGACCACGGAAGTTTGGATGGAAAACAGATCTCCGCCCACCTGTTCCTGGATCATATCCGCCACCGCGCGGACACGTCCTACCGCCTGCCCGTCGATGGTGGTATAGCTGGCAGAAGCGACGGCGTCTACTCCGCTGTTTTCTGCCGCCGTAAAATACACGATGAGGATATTGCTGCTGCCATCCGCCGCCGGCGCGGCAGAGCTGCTCCCGGCAGCTGTTTCCGTCTGAGCAGTCTCGGCTGTGGAAGCCGTCTCAGTTTCAGCCGTGGAAACCGTCTCAGTCCCAGTTTCCGGCTCCTGGGGTTCCGGATCCCCGCAGGCAGCCAGGGACAAGGCCATGATCCCGGCCATCGTCAAAGAAAAAAAGCGTTTTTTGATGGATCTCATCTTTCTTCACTTCCATTCTGTTTATAAAATTTGTTTACGGTTTCTGCCGCTCTCCCGAAGGGTCCGGCTCCCGGGATCCGCCGTTCAGATCCCTGATCTTCTGCAGCCACTGCCGCAGCTTTTTTTCCTCCGTCATCATCTGACTGCCTCCGGAAGAATCAAACTGGATCCTGCCTTCACAGGAAAACTCTGCGCCGCGGCAGGCAGCTTTCATGTCTTTCAGCGTATGACCAGGCCAGCCTCCGTGAGTCCGGAAAGGAATGACCGTCCTGCCCTTCCAGTCATGGGCTTCCAGAAACGCCGCCACGGCCGGAGCCATGGTATACCACCATGTGGGCGTCCCTACGGCGATCACGTCATAATCTTCCGGTCTGACGGACAGAGGCTTCAAAGCAGGCCTGTATCCACGGTCCACTTCCCGTTTTCCCTGTTCCACGATATCCGAATATGTGCCCTCATACGGCTGCACCGTCTGGATCTCCGCCAGATCCGCTCCGGCGGCATCCGCCATCTGCCGCGCGATGCGCCGGGTGTTCCCATTGGAAACCGAATAATAAACGACCAGCATCCGTTTCATCTGACTTCCTCCTGTTCCAGGTCTCCCGGCCATGCCGCCAGGAACTTCCCTATGCATTCTCCTTCTCATGTCTCCGGCCGTAACGCAGCCACAGGACATCCTGGTCCAGTACCTTCGCTTCTCTGAGATGAAAAAGCACCGGGCCATGATCCGGCAGGAAATCCGCCTTTTCAAAAGAAGAGACGGCAGTGGTGCCGCCATCCGCCGCCGGAGCCGGCCCGTCGGCAAACCCGCCCCGCATGGTGGTGGTGCCGTAAAGGACAGCCTGGCAATGATAAAACTCCCTCAGGCTACTGTAAGCCTCCAGGGCCGGGGCAGCCTCCGGACAGCCGAAAAAAGCTCCGTCGATCTTCCCGTCCAGCGAGGCCAGCATATGACAGACAACGAACATTTTCATTTCCTCCATAGACATCGTTCCAGCGCCGCGAAAGCTCCCGCCCATGACAGCTTTTTCCGGTCATGCCTGCGCTTACCCCGGCGCCTGTTCCATGCGCCGTTATCCCTTCCGCGCGGCCCCGTCCTGGAACGCGTTTCCTACACGCTGTCCCAGCACATGATAGCCATTGTTGGCCGGCTCAAAGGCAATGGGACTGAACTTTTCCATATCCAGCCGGCCGTTTTCATCCAATACCGCCTCATCCACGCTCACATTGACGATCCGTCCGATGATATTGCCGTCTTCGTTGAATCTGAGCAGCTCACATTCCAATGCCACCGGCAGCTCTTCCACGATGGGCGCGTCTACAGATCCGCTTTTGACAGCGTGAAATCCGGATTTTTTCATTTTATCAGGTTCCGTATTGCCCGAAACCATGCCGACATAATCGGCGGAAACCACATGGGCCGCATCGGCGAAAGCCACCGTAAAAGCTCTCCTTTTCCTGATATTTTTTGTGGTCTTATGTCCGGCGCTCAGGCAGAGCACCACCTTGTCGGCATCGTAGAGGCCTCCCCACGCCGCGTTCATGGCATTGGGAGTACCGTCTTCATCATAAGTGCCGATGACCAGCACCGGTAAAGGATAAAACCAGGACTTTGTTCCAAAATTCTTACGCATCATCGTTTCCTCCTGTATGATCTTTTATTCCTGCCGGAAATCTGTCTGTCCGGAGTATTCCCGGACCGGCTGCGGCGGTTCCGGGCTCCCGTCCGTGACCGCCTCCCGCGTTTTCTTCTTTCTTATTTTAAGGCTATCCGGAGAAAGACAGAAGTCTCCTTTGGTTACAGCCCAGTAACCAAAAGTTTCAGCGTTCCTGCTTCAGCCTTCTGAACGTCAGGAAATACAGGCCCAGCGATACGGGAAGCATGATGATCTCCACCACAAGCTGTGTCCAGATCATGCCGTACAGTCCGAAGACCAGATTCATCACCAGGAGCAGCGGGATGTTGAGGAGCCCCTGCCGGCTGAAAGTCAACACCGCGGACTGGGCCCCTTTTCCCATTGCCTGCAGCGTATAGCTGATCAGGAAATTTACACTGGTGAGCGGCACGGCGAGACAGGCGATCCGCAGGAAAGACGCTCCCAGCGTGCTGGTCTCCTGCTCCGGTATGAACAAATGCAGCAGCTGGGGCGCGAATCCGGCAAAGCAGGCCACAAAACAGGCCGACATGACCAGCGCCGCTTTCCAGGAAAAAGTAGAGATCTTCCGCATCCTCTGATAATTTTGGGCCGCGTAATTGTACCCCACTAAAGGCATAAAGCCCTGGCAGAGCCCCATGGATACGTTCAGCGGGAACTGGTCAATGCGCTTTACTACGCCGTAGGCTGCCACAGGGATGTCTCCGTATCCGGAAGCCAGGTGCACCATCACCATATTGGAAGCATTGCCCAGCGCCGTGGCCAGCGCCGAAGCCAGCCCCACGAAAAAAACAGGGCGGATGAACCGGAAGGTGAAATACCGGGGATTTAAGGAAACCGCCGTTTTTTCTCTCAGCCGGATATACTGGACGGCGAAAAACACCACAGAAGCGGTGTTGGAAAGCGCTGTCGCAAGAGCGGCTCCCGCCACATCCATATGGAATACAAAGATAAAGACCGGATCCAGCACCACATTGAGGATCCCGCCGAACATCATGCCGGTGCTGGCCTGCCGCGCGTGTCCCTCACTCCGCAGCAGATGCCCCAATGCCAGACTTACCATGGTCGGCACGCCGCCCAGGACGACGACCCAGAAAAGATAGTCCTGCGCATAGGCAAAGGTGTCGGGGCTGGCGCCCAAAAAATCCAGAAGCGGGACCCGGACAAGGTAGGTGACAAAAGAAAACACCAGCGTCACGGCAGCTCCGCCCCAGATGCTGAACGCCGCCACAAACTTAATATCCTTACGGTCCTGCGCGCCCAGCATACGGGAGATCAGGCTGCTGGCTCCCAGACCGAACAGATTTCCCAAAGCCGTGAGCAGGTTAAACCAGGGAGATACCAGAGAAACTGCCGCCACCATCAAGGGATCGCCCAGCTGTCCCACAAAAAAAGTATCCGCCAGGTTATAGATCATGGTGACGATCTGGCTGATGATCGTGGGGACAGCCAGGACCGCCACTGCCCTGGGCACCGGCATCCGTTCAAAGAGATACTGCTCCGATCTTTCCTCCATTACCCTCATTCCTTCTTTCTCATAAAGACAGCCCTCTCCGCCTTCGGTACAGGCAGAGAGGGCCCTTTTTCCGTTTTTTACCCGTCACATCCTACAGACCAAGTCCGGCAGCCCACTGCGCCACCTGGTCATGGCTGTCCGCCACGTCGTTTCTGGAAATGGCCAGTCCGTTTTCACTGACATCTGCGCCGGGCTGAAGCTGCGCGATGGTGCTCTCTGTCCGGGAAAAACCGCTCCCGCCATGGGGACAGAACGGAATGATGGTTTTCCCGGAAAGATCGTATTCCTCCAAAAAGGTGTACAGCGCCTGAGGCATATCGCCCCACCAGTTGGGATATCCCAAAAAGATGGTATCATACTGGTCCAGGTCCTCAATATGCGAGGCCAGCTGAGGTCTGGCATCCGCATCCTGTTCCTCCGCGGCCTGATCCACCAGGGGCTCATGGTCCAGCGGATAGGACTCCACCGTCTCGATCCGGAACAGATCACCGCCCACCGTTTCCTGGATGACGGAAGCCATGTATTCCACATTGCCCATCACTTCCCCGTCACGGACTACGATGCTGGCTCCGGCAACGGCATCCACGCCTTCCGTATCCACATCCTCCGGCATGGTGAAATACGCGATCAGGATATGGGAAGCCGCTCCTGCCGTTTCCGCCTCTGTCTCGGAAGAAGCCGGAGTGGTTTCTGGCAAAGCGGAAGAAGTTTCCACCGGTGAAGCGGAAGTTTGAGACGGCGCTTCGGTAGTCTCCGAGCCTCCGCCTCCGCAGGCCGCAAGGCCCAGCAGAAGCGCTGCGGTCAGAAAAACTGAGAGTAAACGTTTCATAATGGTTTCTCCTTTCTCATCATCCGGGCGGGCGCCCGTCGTCCGGGCATACACCGTTTCTTACAGGTTCTGCGGCCGCTCACATCTGCGCTTCCCAGAAGGAAACAGCCTCCTGCACCCAGCCTTCCGCCGCCGTTCCCGTACCCAGGCCAAATCCATGGGAAAGACCGGGGTAATGGTGGAATTCTGTGGGGATCCCCATACGGTCCATGAGCTTCAGGCGCCGCTCCATACTGCGCCAGTCCGCGATCCAGTCCTCTTCTCCCACGCAGGCAAAAGTGGGCGGATCCTGTGCCGTGATCCGGCTGTGTCCGGTATACTGCATGACGACCGCTCCGGGTCCCGGCAGATCCTCCCCGCCGAAAGCCGCCGGGCCATAGGAACCCAGCCACGCCGCCATACGCGCGCCTGCCGAACCGCCCCACAGAGAATAGCAGTCCGTATCTATCTCCAGCTCTTTGGCATGGGCAAAGATCCAGCTGACAGCCCTGACCAGATCTTCGCAGGCAGCCTGGGCATCGGGCCGGTAGATCAGGGCAAAGGCATGGTACCCCCGCCTGGAAAGTTCCAGCGCGTGGGGAAAGCTGTCCTGCATGGCTCCCACATAGGCGAATCCGCCGCCGGCGCTGCATACCGCGAACCTTTTCCCCGGCTTCCCCTGAAAAAAAAACAGGCCGGTATCCTTTTTGGCCGGATCCGCCGCCTTTTCCCTGTCTGTATAAATATCATAGAAAATCGTCTGGCCGGCTTCCGCGCGCCGCCGCAGGGTATTGACGATCTCCACCGTCTCGTCCGGATCTATGCAGCTGTACCAGGCCAGCCGCAGATCTCCCAAAGTCCTGCCGCGCATATACGCCCCGTTCACCGGAAAAAGCAGACGTCCATGCCCGCCAAAGACAGGATCCGTCTTCACCGTATCTATTTTCGTATCCTTATCATACAGTCTCTCCGCCACCTCTGTCTCGCCTCCGCCAAAAGGCCTGCCTCCAGCTCCCGATCCTGCGGGGCCTCCTCCCGCGGCAGTCCTGCCCGGAGGGTTAAAAGACCTTTCCTATAGGATAAGACAAACAGGACTTCCGCAGAAGTCCCGTTTTGTTATCAAGTATTTACTTGTAAGTTATCACTCTGTGGAGTTTCCGGTAAGAAGTGGTTTTCCCCGCAAGTTCTGTATACGATCGATCAAAAAGGAAGAAATGGTTACGGTTATGACAGAAAATACAATGCGGGAAACAGGGATATACGTCAGGGAAAGGCCCAGTACCACAAAATCCGTAAACATATAGGACCGGGACAGCCTCCAGTGGGTCAGGCGGGAAATGGTAAGCGCCAGCGCGTCGTCTCCGCCGCTGGAACCGCCCTGACGCACGATCAGCCCCACACCCACACCTACAAAAAGTCCTCCCAGGACAGAAGCCAACAGCGGATGCGGGGAAAGATCCGGCAGCATTGGCGGAAATAATTCCCAAAATTTATAAAATAAGGAAACACTTAACGTGGATACGATGGATATTTTAATAAATCTGCCGCCCAGATATTTAAAAGCGAGAAGATAGCAGGAAATATCCAGCACAGGCGTGATGACGGCCGGTGAGATCCCCAGCCAATGCTCCGTCAAAAGCATCATTCCGATGACTCCGCCTTCTGTGATCCCCGTCTGCTGATGGATATTATGGATGCCAAAAGAGCATATCGCCGCACCGATCACGATGACAGCGATCCTCTTCCAGGACAGTCCTTCTGTAATTTTATCCAAAAAATCCGAAAATCGAGATCTTGTCACAAAACAGCCCCCTTGTACGATACTCTCATACCGGATATAATAAAGGATATAGTAACTATAATGTCAAGGAGACAATATGGATAATTTATTTTCCATCGGCGAGCTGGCGGCATACCAGAATATATCCAAGCAAACCTTGATCTTTTATGATAAGATCGGTCTTTTCCGTCCTGCTTATGTGGACCCTCATAATGGCTACCGCTATTATAGTTCCAAACAGATCGATTATCTGGATACCATACTGATCATGAAAAAGATCGGCTTTTCTCTGACAGAGATCAAAGAGCATATGCAGCACTACAATATTGACAGCAGTCTGACCGCCATGAGAAAACAGATCACGGCTATCGACCGCCAGATCCAGGAGCTTGGCCTGATCCGAAGGCGGCTGCTGCACCGCTGCGCGCAGATGGAAAATGCCAGGATCTATAAAGAAAAGGAAAACTCTGTCGTGACAGAGCAGATGGAAGAACAGTACCTTTTGCTCCATAAAGTGGAAAAGCCTTACAGCATGAGGGAGATCAGCATCGCGACAAAGAAATGTTTTGCCGGTTCCTTCCAGAAAGATCTGCCTGTCTTTTTCCAATGCGGCGTGATCGTCCCCTTCCGGCACATTATGGAAAAGCGGTATACAGAAGCTGTATTTGCTTTTCTTCCCATCGAAAAGAGCGGACAGGCTGACAATATCCGGCATCTTCCCGCGGGGCAATGCGTGAGCATCTACCACATCGGAGACTACTTGTCCATCGGCCGCTCCTACCAAAAAATTTTGGATCACTGCGCCCAACATTCCCTGCAGATCATATCCGACTCCTATGAATTCTGCATCAACGACTATCTCACGACCTATGACGAAAACGAATACATTACAAAGATCATGTTTTATGTTAAAACGCCGGATGAGCAGACAGAAATGGAACGGGGGATGAAAACATGATGATCCGCCGGAAGAAGCATTGTCCGGAGAAGAATACCGGAACGGCCGATGGTATATCCGAATCATTTTGCCATGGTTCCACAAGGAATTTAAAAAGATACGTTTAAAATTTTACTGACTAGATCCAACTGGGTAGAAAAGGATTCCCAAAAGACGTTTTTCATCTCTCAGGAAGGGCCTCGTGTCCTTATCCACATTCCCTCATCCGAATAAAACCTCTATTTCCGATTCTGCCTCATATATAGTCTTTCCATCGAAAATTTCCACATTTTCGAATGCTTGAACACAAAACTGTCTGGACGGGTCAGAAACCGAAAATATATTATCCCCATTTTGAGTATTGAACATCTCTATTGCATAATCTTCATCCGAAATATATCCTGTAATTATGTATTTCTGTCCTTTATAGGTAAATTCCATTTCAGCATTGTAATATAAATCTCCAATAAATTCATTTAAAGATTTCCCCATCATTTGCCGCTTCGCCTCCTAGAAATAACAATCTGATCAAGAAGATATATTTAAAATTTCATCGACTATATCCAACTAGCCAAAAAAGGATTTTCCAAAAGACGTTTTCCATTTTTCAGAAAGGGCCTCATACCTTTATCCATATCCAATCACCCAAATAAAACTTCTATTTCCGATTCTGCCTCATATATATTCAATCCATCCAAAAAACGTGCTTCTTCAAACGCCTTCACACACTCTGCCTGTGTACTGCCTGTAAAATGAAATTCATTTATATTTTTTTGATTTTCATCTTTTTTGTATTCCTGGATACACATATCCAGGCAGCCACTTTCTTCATCATACTTCGTTTCGAGAAAGAAATTTCTTCCGCGAAATATAAATTCTTTTTCCGGACCGCCCAAGGAAAACAAATCGTCCATAAATTCATTCAACGTATTGCCTTTCATAATTTCACTCCTGCAAAGAATTTTTTAGTCTCGAAATTTTTGAATTATTGCCACCTAATAATCATATATTTTCTTTAAAATAAGAAATAAATATATAGGTATCAAAAAGTTATCATATACTAAGAGCCGGGAAGTCTGCTGTTTATGCGGCTTCCCGGCTCTCTGTTTACTATTCGAACTCGGCGTGTTCTTCGTTATCGTTAACTATATTCGTTTAGGTTTTATGCAAATACACACCATTTTTCATTTCAATTACATCATT
>CAJFUL010000089.1 GCA_904420245.1 Candidatus Paralachnospira avium | reverse complement strand
TTCAACGTTATATTACTATCGATCGGCATTATGCCTATCCTCCCAATTTCATTTTTGATCTTATAAAACGCGTTGAACATCCTGCTATCTTTTTCATTGGAAATATAGATGTATGCTTTCTCCACGCCCTCTATGTCCTTCACCAGATCCATGCAGAACGCCACATACTCCGCCTGCAGCTCCATGAACTTATCCTCAAATCCTGGTTTCATACAATCCCTCCCCCTTTCTCCCGGACTTTATCCTTCGCTTATTCCCGTCCTTCCGCCAGCTTGGCTTTCTCTTCCTCGATCCAGTCCTCATATTCTGAAACATCTGTAACATCCGTGCCCGGGATCCACACCGGCTCATATTTATATTTGGCCTCGAAAGACTGGCTCTTTACATCATAGTACATCTTGATCTGCGTCGGCCGATCCGCCTTATACGCCTTGCATAGCGAACGGATCTTCTCTATTTTATGTGTTCCTCTAGATAAAAACAGTATATCATAATCTTGAGTCTTCATAACCTGGTGCAGTTCTTTTATCTGGCCATCTATTTTATAGAACACATGAAACATACTGCTGTCCTTTTCATTGGATATATACACGTATACCATTTCCAGGCCCTCTATATCCTCCACCGGTTCCATGCAGTATGCCACATACTCCGCCTGCAGTTCCATGAACTTATCCTCAAATCCTGGTTTCATACAATTTCCTCCTATTCATTCTCTATTTTTTTATAAACTTTTTTTTCACTATCTATTTGGAATATCACCTCAAACGACTCCGGTCTCTTCCTCCCTTCTCTGTAATTGACTTTAATATCTACCGTTACGTTCCTCCCTTCTTTAACCGCTTGCTCCCATTGCCGCTCCATATCCCTGTATTTCTTCAAATTCACCTCTTTCGCCTGGGACACCAGATTATCCAGCTTCGGGGAACCTCCGAACATATCCGCGATCAAGTGGCCTGCCTGATCTTTTTTCCTTTTCCCTGGGGTCCTGGAATCATGCGCCAATCTGCCTTCATGCTTTTTCCACTCCAGTTTCTCTGCCTGTATGTAAACGATCCGTCCCTTTTCATCCGTCCGGTAGAGATAATCGTGCTCTCCTGTCCGATACGTTATATTGGGCTTCAGCCTGCGCTTTTCTATATGGCTCCCATCGGTGATGATCTCATTCTCACGAAGATTTTCCCGCTTAAATCCTTCGTATTCTTCTTTAGAATCAGTATATCCTATCCCGCTTATTTCTTCAATCGCTATTTTCCTGTCCCCTTGCCGGATCCCGGCGCCTGTATCCTTCTTATCCCACCCCAGTACTTGTTCTCTCTCCGGTCTCCTCTCCAGTCCTTCCTGACTGCCCACATAGGCGCGCAGCCTGGCCTCCTTTTCCCGCAGGGCCAGCCTGGCCTTGTACAGTGCATCCTCATCTCCCGCTTCCCGGTACAGCATGCAGAGTCTCTTCTGCTTCCGGACCTTCCGCTCCAGCTCTCTCTGGATCTGGACCTTCCGGTACTCCTCATCATTTTCCTCCAGGTCTCCCGTGGGCGTGTACCGCTCCCTGCTCACCCCAGGGATAAAAGGCGCGCCGTGATGTCCGCAGTTGATCCCGAAAAGCCCGTCCGGCTCTCCGTAGCTGGAGGAGGAAAACGGATAGTACGGGATCTGCTTCCCATTCCGGTCCGTGGTGACTCCTTCTCCGCCCTCCCGGTCAAAGATCTTCCCCTGATCCCTCGCGCACTTGGGGCGGGCCCCGGAATGGCTGCTGACCTGGAGCAGATGAAATCCCCTCTCCTCCATCCTGGCAAATACCGCCTCCGAAGCCGCGTTCTGAGCCTCGGTCCGAAGGACCATGCTCACATAAGCATCCGGCGCCCAGTTCTTTCCGCTCTTATCCACAAAGGCCGCGATCCCTTTTTCATTGAAATACCGCAGGGCATCCTCTATGGCCTGAGTCCGGCTCTTGATCCCGATGGTCTCCGCCGCCGCCTCTTCCTGCAAAGCTTCCCGGAATGTCCTCTTTTTGGAAATCTCCTCTGCCTTGAAACAGATGTCCCATACCAGGCTCCGGTAAGCTTTTTTCGCCTTTCTCAGCATGACGGTATTGGTCTTATCCAAAGATTCCCGGATCTGTCTGTATACTTTCTGAACCGTTTTCTCCACACTGGAACGGAGTCCCCCTGTCTTTTTCCTTCCAGCGCGCTCATCCCCGTCAGACATGAGCCGGTCCGCCCTGTCTGCCGCCAGTCCCGCCATCTGGAGGCACATCTGCCTTGCTTCCTTCTGGGTGATCCCCGCACTTCCCGCGATGATCCGGATGTTTTCCTGATTCAGCCTGTCCATCTCCGCCATCTTCTGAATTCTCCAGTTATCCGAATCCACAGGTCTCCCATAATCCCGGATATGGCGGACGATATTGGCCATGAGCTGGATCTCCAGATCTTCATAGATCCTGGCCATGGGATCGGCAGCCTTCTGCCTCTCTGCCCGGTTGATCAGCATACCGCCTCACCTGCCGTCCGTCTCCGCTTTCTGTTTTTTCCTGTCTTCACACTCTCTCCCCCTTCTCAAAATCCCGTTCCCCGCGCCGATTTCCAGCCGGATGTCCATATGCCTGCACCGTCCCGCCGCAGCGCGGTCCCACGGAGTGTTTTTGCTCTATGGAAACGAAGTT
>CAJFUL010000088.1 GCA_904420245.1 Candidatus Paralachnospira avium | reverse complement strand
TATTTTCCTTTTATACATAAATATGCTCCCTCCTAAGTGACAAGTTTTTATTATTTTACTTGTCTACCTAGAAGGGAGCATATCAATCTATTTCCCGACAGCCCCCTGTTTGTATAAGATATAAGCTAACCCACCAAAAACATATTCTCTTTACCAAACCATTCCTCGGTTTTTGCCCTCATACTCTCTTTGAAGTTAGGACAATAAACAACCAAGTTTCTTTTTGCTCTTGAGCAGCTTACGTAAAACAGCTTGTGTGTTCGGTCATAAGTGTTTTGGTTTCTAACCGTTCCTAGCAATTGTTCATAGTTATAATTGTTCCAGTTGCCGTTATCTAGTATTACAAATACATCATTAAATTCTGCACCTTTAATTCCGTGTTGAGTAGAATATGGGGAGTGCTTGTTGACATATTCATATAGATTAACTAGCTCGCTGTACTTAATGTTCATAACTTTCGTGTAGAGTTCTGTATGATCAGCAGCAAACTGTTTAAGCTTGTCGTCTATAACACAAATCTTTGATTCGTTAGCAAATTGAACTATTTCTTGTATAGTTGCATCTTTCATCCGGGAAAGCATTTGAATTTTATCATAAAGATCTTGTTTATCTTTGTGATGGAATATCTTATAATCAGTTGCTTTGATAAATTCATAATATTTCTTCGTTTCATATAAACGAATCATTTCCTGAAGTTTAAGCAAATGAGATATAAGTTTATCCGGAGAGTCCCCGAAAATTCTATCAGTATTTGTATATGCAGACAAAAACGATTGAAAATTATGTCTGCGTGATATTAAACGATGAGTCAAATACAATTCTTTTGTGTTTTCAGAATCATTAAAATCCCAGTCTTTAAATATGGAGTGTTGTTTTACAATGTCAATATCTGCACTATCATTCGAATATAGGAAAGTAACGCTGCCTTCCAAGTTTAAATTTTCTGGAGTTTGAGTAATGTCTGTCCTGATTCTGTTTAACAATGTAATAACTTTTATTGAGCAACGACGGTTTCCTTCGATTACGACCTCATCCAATACACCATCGGTAATATATTTTCTGATATCTCCAATACCAGTTCCATATATTGATTGCATTGGATCTCCAAATAATCCTATTAGTGTTTTGGGGCTATAGACGATAAATATATCTAATAACAAAGAAATAATCAAATTGCTTGTATCTTGATATTCATCTATGAAAATGTAATCATATCTATCCGCTAAAATTTTATTTATTAGCGGATATTTCGAAAAAAGAAACTTACCTATTTTCAAAACCTCATCATGAGATATAACGCCATCTTCTATTTTTAAGTATTCTTTATACTCAACAGTTTGGGGATGATAAGTATCATATGTAATATCTTGTTCACCTGAATATCTAATGCCTGTCCCTCTTGTTTCTTTTTCGGCTGATACTAAATCAACAATAGCAGAGGATAAGTTGTTTTTGTAATTTTTGATTAGATCCCAAACAAAGTTGTGTATAGTATCAACGAACAAACCTTCAAAAGGAACTCTTTCTCTAATTTCATTAACCGCTACATTGGTATAAGTGATACACGCAACTCTAGCTCTGGGATTGTTTGAAAATATATGTTGCAAAGCTTGAATCAGTGCGTATGTTTTACCACTACCCGCACCGCCATTAACAACAAAGTTCTTATGATCATCGATTTTTGCTTTGATTTCATCAAGGTGGGAATTTATTTTGCCAGCCATTCCAGTCCCTCCTTAATATACTCAGGTATTATCCAATTAGAATAATTGTCATCACTGAAATAAAGAATATCTGTAGCAAAAGCACTTTTCTTGTCAATGCATTTATTTGCGATTTCGTAATAAGAACCTTTCGAGTCTTTAATAATCTTTCGATTCTTTAATCCTTTAAACTCATCTTTGTGTTGCTTGATAAAGTCATAGTTGCAACAAATAAAAGCATCTTCGAAACTTCTAGCGTGATACCGATTTTGCATCGTTTGATAAGCAATTCTGATCAACCCTTTTGAATCGGCTATCCATTTGCCTTCAGTGTTTTTTGTTAATACTTTCTCTGCTTTTTTCAATGCTTTTAATTGTTCAAAAGAAATATTATTAAAGTAATGCTTGAGTGAAGCATTACTGGTTTCTTCTCCTGAAGATACCTTACAAGCTTCATAATACTTTCTTCCATTTGAAGAAAGTTTTCCTTTTGTTGAATCGATATCTGTTATTATCAACGCTTTGATCCCCAAATAACTGATAAATTCATCAAAAACATGGGAATACGCACCCACTTCAACAACAGATATATTCTGCGACATTAAAGGTATATATCCATCAATATCTTTATTATTTATATCCGTTTTCTGCATCATTGCATTAATTAATATTCTTTCTGTATCACCTTCGACAAAAATAACTTTATCTGCAAAAAACAATTCGGAACGTTCCAATGTTAAATATTGCTTCAAAAACCTAAAGCGATTCTCACCATTAACACCAGAAGCTATCATTTCTGTTTTTAAATCAGATAAGTTTTTCGAATAGATTGCATCGTTTTCTCGATAAAAGAATTTGACCTTTTCAAAATCGCTTTGAGAAACAATGTGAGAGGAATGGGAAGATAAAATCATTTGAAGATTAATTTCACCTTCACCTTCTTTACCTTTACGTCCTTCCTGCAATTTAGCTTGAATGTTTTTAATGAAAACATACTGCATCTGGGGGTGAGTGTGAGCCTCCGGCTCTTCAATATATAGTAGATTTATATCAGCAGGGACCTGATTTGCTTTGGTTATCTTCCTAAATTCGTCAATTTGAATGTTTATGTAGAAAATCATTGCAAAAAGGTTCAAATATCCCAAACCGTTGTATTCTTCAGGCAAATACTCTGTTTCCTTGCTGTACACTACATTTGCATTTTCTTTTATTAAAGTGGATGCACTCAGCATAGATTTTACAGATATTTTTGCTTCGTCTTTTCCATAAGAAAAGCGTTCAATATCTGTTATTACATCCTTAAATATTTTCTTGTAGCTTTGATCTAGCTTTATATCGGATTCTTTCAAAACATCATCAAGTAAGCTTTCGTCGAGTGTTTCTTGACGTCTGGCTTCGCAATATTTAACTGCTAATTTTGATAAAGTCTGACTTTTTTCTTTTGCTTCATCCAAATTGCTTACATCACGAATTGCTTTGATGTATTTAAAATTAATAATTCTTTGAATGTCACCTTTTTCTTTAATCTCAACAAATTCATTAGTATCGATCGGATTAATGCTTTTAATGATCTGTTTAAAATATTTCGAGTGATATTTTTCTACATACTCACGAATATTACGCTTCTTTTTGCCTGCTTTGCTACAATAAACAGCATAATCTTTTAAAGCACTTAGGTAGAGTTCATAAGTCATAACATATTCAAAACGAATAATTGCTGTTTTGTCTTTCGGATCTAAAGACATAAATAGTTTTGCTAAATTTCCGATATAATCTGTTTCGTTATATTCGATATGCATAGTGAGCGAAATATAAAATGGGATGTATTCTTCTGCCGAAAGAGTCTTTCCTGTATTAAACGGAAAACTATTTGTAAGATAATTTTTGTTAAAATCATGAAACTCAAATGAGGATTTAGATTCACCTAAAAACCTATCCAAAATACTAAGCAACGAGGTTTTGCCGGTATTGTTTTTACCAATAACGACTGACAAATCCTCCTCTACTAATAAAACGAAGTTTTCTAATGCTCGAAAATGGTTAATTTCAATTTTGGTTATTTTCATGATTTTTCCTACCCATCTGTTTGTCTTTGTTTTTTTGTTTCAAGAAAAGCAAGATATTGTTCGTATTTCTTGAGCATCATATTTTTAACATACTGTTCCATATATTCATAATCGGGCTCTCCGTCATCAGTAACCGGAAGCATAATTCGAGTGTTTTCCATACGATTGGCGTTAAATTTATACAGATATCCAAATTTGCTTTTTTGCTGTAGAATAGCAACTTTCATAAACAATAGAACAAACTCATTATCACAGTAGTATTTCAAATGAAATCGTTTGACGTCATCTGAAAAAATACACTCATATGGATGATAAAAGCCAATGGCCATGCCATTTCCATTATAATTAACCCCAAGCACATTTCTATCCAAGGAAGCGTTTGTATCATTTACAAAACGAGCAACGCCATTGCTGTTATCCAATGCCCCAATAAATGGACGATTGCCAGGTGTCGAATCTGCTGCTACAAGCCTTTTGCCAGGGTAAATATCAAAAATGTCAGAAATCAAGAAAGCATCCCATTTTTTTTCGCTCACTTTAGGAATTTTACTTTTCTTACCCAACTCAGCTACCCTTTTTCGAGCGTATTCTTGATATCTTGTCATCAAGGATTCTCTTTTTTGCCGAGTGAATTCTGACATATAGTCATAATCAGGTTTTCCGTCAGAAGTTATGGGCAACATTGTCTTAGTGCTTAGCAATCGACGGCCTGTCCAGCTGTGTCCGTGTGAAAAAATTGCTTTGTTTGAGCTAAGACACCTTGCAATAAAGACACCACTATTTTCTGAAAGTTCAGCATTGTACCCACTTGATGTTTTACCATTCATACCAATAAAATCCATAGGTATATAGTGAGCCAAGCCAGCGGCACCATCACCTAATTGAACAAAAACGATAGTATTTCCATTAGAAATCCATTCGGGATGCTCTTTTGCACTACACATAAAGGCAAAACCATTATTTGTTTTTGCTGCAGCTATGTATGGAACATCATCTCCTTCGACAAGTTGGCCAGTTGTTTGACCTTTAGTTGCTTTAATCTCATCAAAAAGATTTTCGATGGTGAATGCGTCCCAAGCTTTTTCATCAATCTTTTTCATGGTTATTGCTACCTCCAAATAAATACTCTCTGTTTTGCATAACCATAGAAAATTCAAAAGTCAAATAATCTCCGATTGCTTTTTCAAAATCTTCATCAGTTGGAATTACATCATTGAAATAGAAAAAGGAATGTAGCCATTCATCTTCAGCTTTTACCGTGGATTTTACGCAGAATTTTGATGAAGCTTCAGCACGTCCATTCCAAACATCTAATAGATGCTGACGTTTGTCTTTTGCAGAATCTCCTTCCACAAGACCAACATGGGCTCTAACTTCGTAACCATCTTCTCTAAAATCAATAAATTTACAAACTTTATCATCTGGATGAGGTTCATGTGCTGTAAATATAGCAATAACAGGATTAGTTCCCACACCATAGAAAGTATCAGTGTTGCAGGTTATAACTCCCTCAAGGGTATGGTGTTTCATAATACTTTCTTTAAAAGCTTTTTCATCTTTGGTTTTTCCGGTCATAGAAGACTGTGGAACAATCACAGCGGCTCTTGCACCATCCACCAATGAGTCTAACAAATGCTCAACAAACGAAAGCTCATACTGCGAAGGATCTGCTTTTGTTCCTTGAGAATACGGAGGGTTCATCATACCGACTGTGGAGCCTTTGAGTTGCACTTCAGCAGAGTTTTGACGCAAAAAATCCTCGCATTTAATATTGCTGTTTCCATCACCTCGTAGAATCATATTTGTAGCGGCAATCGCAAACATATTGCTCTGAAGTTCAAACCCGTGAAGTTGCTTCTTCTTAATATTTTTATGTTTTGTTTGATCGCTACCTGCCTTTTCAAGCATATGATGCATTGCAGCAACGAGGAATCCGGCGGTACCACAACAAGGGTCAAGCACAATATCATTTTCCTGAATATTCAACAAGTCACAGAATAAATCACATATATGGCGAGGGGTTAACACAATTCCTAATGTTTGACCATCTCCTCCTGAATAACTCATAAATTCGCCATAAAAACGACCGATAAAATCCTCGCTAGAGCTATGATATTTTATATTATCAAAGACATTCCTTTTTAAAAATTCGGTATAGAATTTTAGAGGGGTCTTTCCAAGTCTGTTATCCACTTCGTTTAAACGTGCACTTGTTCTAATAATTGAAAATTCACTCATCAACTTGTCACGCTTTACATCAGGACCAACGTTGGAAGCCTTGAGGCGACGTTTTATAGCATCATAAATTAACTGTCCGTCAGTTGTTGTCTCATCGCCTAGTAAATCATCCACTTTGAAAAACTTATCATCCAATGCAAGTAGAATACCAGAAACAACTAATGGTTTATCTTGATCTTTTAATGAACCATATGTGCGCAAATATTCGTGTAATTCAGCAGCATCTTTTAAAATCTCTTCCGTTGTTTTTTCTATATCTGTTTTTTCATTTAACACATAGCGGATATAATACTCTTCTATATTATCTTTAGAAAAAGAAGTGAAGGATTCAATATCAGGCATTTTTTTGTATCCCTCTCTATCATCGACATAAAGAGGGGTGATTTTATGATGCTTTTCATCTCCCGAAACACCAATTGCAAATACTTTTCTGAAAGAGCTGTTTTGAGCAATATGTTTTGCATAGAAATAAGCACCATTCACAGCGTAATCAGCAATATCTTTCTGCTCGATTGAAATAACACCAGTATCAGTTAATTTTTCGTGTTTGGCTAAATCAGCTTTATCCTCAATCACTATAACAAACTCTTTCACTACAGAAACATATTCCGGGTAACCTGCGTTTCCAGTACCTCTCTTGGAAGCACTTTGCAATGCCTCGTTAAGTTCCTTTATATCACTACCTTGTGCATCATAGTTTATTTTACAATCGTCAAGTTGTCGAGCAACCCACAAATCAGTTTTAATTTCTTTTTTAGCCATTTTTATTATCTCCCTTATCTTGGAATTTTTATATTTGGGTGCATTCCAAGCTTCGTATAACGTATTTTTTGAAGCGAATATAGCAGTTCATCTAAATACACCAAAATACTCACGTTTTCATAGCACAAAAATGCAAGTTCAATCAAGTATAACTCGACCGTATTATCATTATTTTTGTACTTGTCTTTAAATGTAATCTTTTGTGTTCCAGCATCAAATTCGTAATTAAAGTGAGCAATAGCATTTCGAACGTTTCGATTCAAAGGAATTGCTTTGCTAAAAGGCTCGCTGTCCGCTAACAAGTTGAGGCGAGATGATTTTATAATCCCACGATAATCCTCAAAATTTTCGACACAGGGTTTCTTTTTATTTGCACGAATAGTGTTGGGAGGGAATGCATTGTGATCCCCTCGAATAACTATGTTGTTCAAACCAATTGCTACATCAATATAGTCAAGAATTAGTTCATAGCTATCCGCATAAAAATCCAACATATCTTCAACGCTTGTAGTGGCAATTCCGAATGTATTCTTATCAAGTTTTTCAGTGGAATTTCCCAATACAAGCATAGTTGCAGGAATATATTTTTCAAAATTCGTTATCCACCGGTCATAAATTTTTACTAATCGTTTAGATACCGAATTAAAGTATTCTTTTTCTCCTAAAGAATCAATAAAGGCATCTATTTTGATTAACGTACTAGGTGTACTTATTCTTTTGGATGCATCAACGAATTGACCAAGAGTTCCATTCGGAAGAATATTATTAAATCCGAGAATAGTAGTTTGGTGTAAAGCCATTAAAGCATCAAGATCGTTCTTTACCAAAAATCTCGAAGACAGCTTTAAGAAATGTTCCTTTGTCAGCGAAATTTTTTCATTAAAGAACAAATCATATAAAGGAGTAAGCTTTGGCCAACATGAAGATCTAAACGAGAGGAATTCTCTCATGTGCTTTATCAGTTCAAAATATTTATCATCTTCATATAATGATACGGTCAGCATAAAAGGACTGAATTTTGTTTTTATTAAACTCTCAATCGATTCAAATCGAGCTGTTTTTGCATGTGGCAACTCTACCGAAAAATCTGCATAGTAATCTGCGTTATTCAAATCCTCCTCTATCACGGAAGCATTATTCATTGTCAAAGTGCGATCATTTACGATTCTTTGAACACCGTTAATATGTACTCCGCACTCAGGACAGCAAATATCAAACGGAATATCAAAATACCCTATTTGAAAACGAAGCAATATTTTCTTTTTGCAGTAATCGCACTGAACAAAAGTATGCGCTATCATAAACTCTCTCCTGTTTATAATTTCTTCGTTTTGAAAGTTGTATATCCTTTGTAGTAGATATGTTCTATGCTTTTTATATAGATTTCACGGCTGTTTATGTCATCGGTCAAAGCATGGTTCAACAAATATTTGACTTCGATGTCCTTAATTAGGCTGTATTTCATCGTCATTTGTTATTTCTCATTCTCTAACAACCCATAAGTCCGATAATAGGACAACATCGCCTGAAGTTGCAGCTTATTGGCGAAAAGCTGGCGGTAGGTGACGGTTTTCTCCTTGCCTTCGGCTTTGAACTTTGCCATCTTTTCTGTCGTATCGTCGTACTGTTTGAGGATGGCGGCAAGCATATCTTCAAAGGCTTTCAGTCTCTTTTCGTCCATCGTGCGTCCGTTATTTCTCCGCCGCAACGCCGGATTTCATCCAAGCGTCCACTTCGCTGATCTTAAATTTCCAAAGCCTGCCGATTTTCGTGGCGGGCATTTCTCTTTTGTCTATCCAAG
>CAJFUL010000087.1 GCA_904420245.1 Candidatus Paralachnospira avium | reverse complement strand
TTTTTTGGTGTGGTAACTTAATTATATAGGAATTGAACTTCTATGCCTATTTAAATTTTACTTTACCCCCAAGTAAAGTTTAGAACCGCATTTTGCCCGGCGCTTTTTCGGGTCAATAGAGCAAAAACACTCCGTGGGACCTGTAGGGCTCCTGCCGCTTATACGGCCCGCCGTTCATGCGGCCTTCCGCTACGGCCGCCGCGAAACGGATGCCGCCGCGCCAAAGGATCTGCTGCGGGCGAAGATCTTGCGTGAGACTGATATTTGTCCGGATTCCGCCGGGACCCGTGCGCCCAGACCGCCGTTTAGCCGCCTTGATGCGGAAAATCCATTTTCGGAAATTTACCAGAATTTGACAAAAATTTTTTTGAGTGATAAACTTATGTAAGTACATGAAAAAATATTAAGATTGCGGGCGTCAAGTCTGGGGGAATGGATATGGCATTTGAGAAGAATATTTTTGACGGCAGTGAGAACCCTGCTTTTAACTGCGGCCCGGCGGTCACATATACCGGACATATGCTCAGAGAGGACCAGTGGCGCTGTCAGCCCCACTTCCACGAGTGCGCGGAGATCCTGTACTGCGTGGATGGGAGGGGGAGCGTCTGGGTCGATGGGAAGGAATACCGGATGCAGGAGGGAGATATCGCCATCTTCAACCCCTATGTATCCAACGCTTCCGGCAATTATAAAGGAGAGAACTTCGAGTTTTTCTTTCTGGGCATGACGGATTTTTCCTATCCGCCCTTTCCCCACGGGACGCTCATGCCGGATGAAAGGCCGGTGTTCGCCTCCGGTCCCTACAAAAGCCAGCTCCAGTTCTATTTCCAGGAGCTTCTGAAGGAGACTTCGCAGCCGGAGATCCTCTATATGCCGGTGGTGTCGGCGCTGGCAAACGTCATCGCCACCATGATCCTCAGGATCTACCAGTTCCATATCCTGACGGAGAAAAACGAGCAGGACGCCTGCAGCTACAGCCGTTTTATCAAAGAATACATCGACAAAAACTATCATCAGGCCATCAATCTGGACACGCTGTCGGAGGCGTCCTTCATCAGCAAGTCCTATATCAGCCACCAGTTCAAAAAAGATATGGGGATGTCTCCCATTGATTATCTGATCAAGAAGAGGCTGGAGATCGCAAGATATTTCCTGCTGAACACCGATTATCCGGTGGCGGAGATCGCCAAGCAGATCGGATATGACAACCCGCTGTATTTCAGCTCCCTGTTCAAGAAAAATATGGGAGTCTCGCCTACGGAATACAGGAAGACTTACCGGCAGAGGATCCATGAGGAAGTCCATGTTCCCATGATCTTCCAGAAACAGAAAGGAGAGGATTGAGTCCTCTCCTTTTTAGCTGTATATATATATGAAGCTGACGCGCTGCGCGTCCCCGGGCCGGGATCTTTGGCCCCGGGATTTCTAAGGCTGGATCAGGACGCCGCGGGTATATTCGTTTTTCGTCCGGCAGCTGTACTTGTGGAAGACTACGGACTGATAGAGATTGGAGGCGAAGACTTCCTGGGACAGCATATCGGCCCCCAGGTCCGTCAGGTAATTCTCCGCATCCGCCATCTTGGTGATCATGGGGATGGAACTGTTTTTCTTGATGGCCTTTAAAAGCGGCGCCGCCGACTTCTTAAAGCCCAGGACCCTGGCGTAGGGGACGTAGTCGTCGGCCTTGTACCGGGCGATGTCGGTCACCTTGATGTCCAGGAGCACATGGAGCAGGGCCCGGCTGATCCTGGTCCTGGTGTACTGGCGGCACTTGACCGCGTTGATGAAGCCGGTGAAGGAGGTGATCTCCGTGAGACAGCCCTTGATCCGGTTCTCCAGCTCCGGGGAAATATCCAGATAATCGGTCAGGTCCGCGCCGCCGCAGGAGAGGAGCTTATACAGCAGGATCGAGGAGAAGTCGTCCGCCAGGATGGGAAGGCTGTATCCGAAATTTTCCGCCATGACGGAATACGCCTCCTCCGGCACGCAGGAACGGATGGTCTTCAGGGCCTGGGCCATGGAGAAAGCGGCGCCCACGCTCCTGGTCTGGAGGACGTGGCGGATGGCGGAAGAGGAGCAGTAGGGGGCCGAAAGGGCTTTGGAAAGATAGTCGGAAGTCCTCTGGATGGCCACCGGACGGATGGACGAACGGCGGCGCATGAGAGCCTTGATGTACTCGATGCCCAGGATGTTGTTGGGAGCCGCGATCAGGGACCCCACCTGATCGATGGTCTCCGGAGAATAGTTCTCCTCGGACAGATAATCTAAGAGCGCCTGACTCCTGGCGGCGGGATAGCTGCAGCCTTTGGCCAGGAGGTCCTTCAAGAGCCTGGAAAAAGCCTCCGGCTCCTCCGTGAAGATGGAGGCGACCCGGGTCATCAAAGAGACGTCGGTACTCTCGCTGCCGAAGCACAGAAAATCCACGATCCCCAGCTTATCCAGGATGGAGACGGCTCCGGCAGCGAAATATTCGGCGCTGCCGGTGGCAAAGGGCACCGGCAGCTCCAGGACCAGATCCGCGCCGGAGCGGAGGGCAATGTCCGTCCTCAAGTATTTGTCCATGCAGGCGGGTTCTCCCCGCTGGACGTAATTGCCGCTCATTACGACGATACGATAGTCAGCGCCGGTTTTTTCCGCTGCCTGCCGGATGTGGTAGGCATGGCCGTTGTGAAAGGGGTTGTATTCTGTAATTAAGCCGACAACCTTCATAGAGCAGTCCTTTCCTTTACTCAGTGTTTCTTTGAGTTTATTCTAAATCAGAAAGGGGAAAAAGACAATAGAAAAGAAGTAAAATATCTGCTTGTGAAGACGGAGGGAATGGGGTATAATACTATACTAGATTGAGGGAATCAGAAGTTCCATAAATTTACGAAAGGAGCCAATCCTATGGCATTCATTGACACCATCAAAGCGAAAGCGAAAACCGAGAAAAAAACCATTATCCTGCCCGAGTCCATGGACAGGAGGACCTTTGAGGCGGCGGCCCAGATCCTGGAGGAGGATTTTGCGGACCTGATCATCATCGGGACTCCCGAAGAGGTTGCCGAGAACAGCAAGGGCCTGGATATTTCCAAGGCAAAGATCATCGATCCCCATACATATGAGAAGACGCAGGAGTATATCGACCTGTTCGTAGAGCTGAGAAAGGCCAAGGGCATGACCCCGGAGAAGGCCAGGGAGACCATCTTCAGCGATTACTGCTACTACGGCTGCCTGATGATCAAGGCAGGAGATGCAGACGGTATGGTTTCCGGCGCCTGCCACTCCACGGCCAATACCCTGAGGCCCTGCCTGCAGATCATCAAGACGAAGCCCGGCACCAAGCTGGTATCCGCGTTCTTCCTGATGGTAGTTCCGGACTGTGAATTCGGCGAAGAGGGCACCTTCGTATTTTCCGACTGCGGCCTGAACCAGAATCCCAATCCCGAAGAGCTGGCTGCCATTGCCGGTTCCTCCGCGGAGTCTTTCCGCCTGCTGGTGGGCAAGGAGCCCAAGGTGGCCATGCTGTCCCACTCCACCAAGGGCAGCGCGAAGCACGCCGATGTGGACAAGGTAGTGGAAGCCACCAGACTGGCAAAGGAAGCATATCCGGATCTGAAGCTGGACGGCGAGATGCAGCTTGACGCGGCCATCGTGCCCAGCGTAGGCTCTTCCAAGGCTCCCGGCAGCGAAGTGGCGGGACAGGCCAATGTCCTGATCTTCCCGGATCTGGATGCGGGCAACATCGGATACAAGCTGGTCCAGAGACTTGGCAAGGCAGAGGCATACGGCCCCATGACTCAGGGCATCGCCGCTCCGGTCAACGATCTGTCCAGAGGCTGCAGCGCTTCTGACATCGTAGGCGTCGTGGCCATCACCGCCGTACAGGCGCAGGCTCAGTAAGACTTCCAAAAAAGCCTGAAAAACTGTCAGAAAATTGTTGACAAAATTGGCGCACCTGTGTATAATGGTACAGGTGTGCATGGGGAGAAGACTATGCACATTCATTTATCAGACTCTCTGTCCCATGAGCAGGAGACGCGGGAGTATACCGCAGAGCTGGAAGCGGATGCCTTTGATCTTGGAACCGCCCGTTATCCTCTGGTCCGGAAGGAACCGGTGAAGGTGCGGATCTCCAATACCGGGGAGAAAAAGCTCCTCATCGAGGCCGAGGCCTCCTTTGATCTGGTGATCCCCTGCGACCGATGCCTGGAGGATGTTACGGTCCCTTTTTCCTATGAGATCAGCAGAACGGCTGATTTCAACGAGGGAGCGGAGGAGTCGGAAGAACAGGCCTATCTGGAAGGATATGACCTGGATGTGGATACGTTGGTCCGCGACGAGCTGTTCGTGCATATGCCTATGAAGGTTCTGTGCAGGGAAGACTGTAAGGGAATCTGTAATAGATGTGGTGCAAATCTCAATCATGAGACTTGCGGCTGCGATGTCACGGAGCTTGACCCCAGGATGGCGGTTATCCGTGATATATTTAAAAACAGTAGTGAGAATATGGATTAAGGAGGTGTGTGACCATGTCTATCTGTCCTAAGAATAAACACTCCAAGGCAAGGAGAGACAGCCACAGGGCGAGCTGGAAGATGGGTGAGATGAACTTAGTGAAGTGCAGCAAGTGCGGCGCTTTGACGCTTCCTCACAGAGTCTGCAAGGCCTGCGGCAGCTACAATAAGAGAGAGATCGTAAGCGTAGACTAAGCTTCCAAGCTTTGGGACTGCGGCCCGTGGGCCGCAGTCTTTTTCTTTTTGCAGAGATCTTTCATGGACTGCGCCCCGCCTGTCCGGCCTCCGGCGTATTCCCGGTAAAATTCTGGAAAAAACATTGATTTATAGATGGATATTGTGTATATTAATTCTTAGATTAATGACGGAGGAGAGAGGATGCAGGAATCGGTGAGAATAGCCCTGGACGCCATGGGCGGCGACAATGCCCCCGGCGAGATCGTAAAGGGCGCCGTTGACGCAGTGAAGGAAAAGGACAGTATCCATGTGATCCTTGTGGGGAGGGAAGAGGCCATCCGGTCTGAACTTTCCAAGTATTCCTATCCGGAGGAGCGCGTGGAGATCGTAAACGCCTCGGAAGTCATCACCACGGAGGAAGCGCCGGTCATGGCCATCCGGAAGAAGAAGGATTCTTCCATTGTGGTGGGACAGGGACTCGTGAGAAAGGGAGAGGCGGATGCATTCGTATCGGCAGGCAGCACGGGAGCCATCCTGGTGGGCGGACAGCTGGTGGTGGGACGTCTCAGAGGAGTGGAGCGGTCTCCGCTGGCGACTCTGATCCCCACGGAGAAGGGCGTGGCGCTGCTGGTGGACAGCGGGGCCAATGTGGATGCCCGTTCCAGCCATCTGGTGCAGTTTGCGAGAATGGGTTCTATTTATATGGAACATATCATAGGCATTAAGCAGCCGAGAGTCGCCATTGTCAATGTGGGCGTGGAGGAGGAGAAGGGCAACGCCCTGGTGAAGGAGACGTATCCTCTTCTCAAGGCCTGCGGGGACATCCATTTTACCGGCAGCATCGAGGCCAGGGAGATCCCCCACGGCGGAGCCGACGTGATCGTGGCGGAAGGATTCACGGGAAACGTGATCCTGAAGCTCTATGAGGGGACTGCTTCGGCCCTGGTGAGCCAGGTGAAGAAGGGACTCATGTCCAGCTTCCGTTCCAAGCTGGGGGCGCTTCTCATCAAGCCGGCCTTGAAGAAGACCCTGAAGTCCTTCGACGCCACCGAGTACGGCGGCGCGCCCATGCTGGGACTCAAGGGCCTGGTGGTGAAGACCCATGGCAATGCCAGCGCAAAAGAAGTAAAAAATACGCTTTTCCAGTGCCTGACCTTTAAGAAGCAAAGGATTGGAGACAGGATGAAAGAGCTTTTTTCAGACGAGAATAATCAGAAAGGGTGACAGTTATGGAATTTGAAAAATTACGGGGGATCATTGCAGAGGTACTGAACGTAGAGCCGGAAGAGATCACCATGGAGACGACTTTTGTGGACGATCTGGGGGCGGATTCTCTGGATGTGTTCCAGATCATCATGGGCATTGAGGAGGAATTTGATATTGAGATCCCCAATGAGGCGGCCGAGCAGATCGTGACGGTTGGAGATGCGGTAGAGCAGGTAAAGAACGCGCTGAATAATTGAGATCTTTGTCTTATGGAGATTCAAAAAGCCCTGGCCGGATTTCGGATGGGGCTTTCCTTTTGAGAAGAACTGTGAGGGAGAAGCCGAATGGAA
>CAJFUL010000086.1 GCA_904420245.1 Candidatus Paralachnospira avium | reverse complement strand
TTTTTTGGTGTGGTAACTTAATTATATAGGAATTGAACTTCTATGCCTATTTAAATTTTACTTTACCCCCAAGTAAAGTTTAGAACCTTATTTGCTCGATAGGAGACTTCGTTTCCGAGGACAGATCTTTTATGGACAGAGGAAGGGAGGGGATCGGTTTGATCCGGAAATTTGAGCGCCGTGACGCAGAGCCGGTCATGGAGATCTGGCTGGAGGGAAACCTGGAGGCCCATGGCTTCATCCCAGGAGAGTACTGGAAAGTCCATATCCAGGAGGTCCGGGAGCAGCTTTTGCAGGCGGAGGTCTATGTGGCCGAAAAAGAAGGCGCAGTGTGCGGCTTTGCCGGACTGCAGGGGGAGTATCTGGCGGGGATCTTCGTGAAGAAAGAGTTTCGCCGCGCGGGGCTCGGAAAAGAGCTGCTGGACCATATCAAGGCGCGCCGCCCTGTCCTGACCCTTTCCGTATACAAGAAAAACAGGCTTGCGGAAGCGTTTTATGAGCGGGAGGGCTTTGCCGTCTTTTCAGAAGGGATCGATCCGGATACGGGAGAAGCGGAGGCTGAAATGCGCTGGCGCTACAGCGGAGAGGAACAGTGAGGAGGAAGTTATGGCTCAGCATGTCGTGGTGACGGAGTGGTCCGCGGAGTGGTCCGTCCTGTTTGAGAGAGAAGCGGAGAGGATCCGCAGGATCCTGGGGGAAAACTGCGAGGCGGTCCATCATATCGGCAGCACCTCAGTTCCGGGGCTGCCTGCAAAGCCCATCATCGACATCATGCCGGTGGTCAGATCCCTGGAAGCTGCCGATGGATGCCGGGGAGCTTTTGAGGAACTGGGATATGAATATATGGGGGAATTTGGCATCCCAGGCAGACGGTATCTGCGGAAGGGCGGAGACGAGAGGACCCATCAGATCCATATTTTTGCCTGCGGCAGCAGAGGAGACATCGAGAGGCATCTGGCCGTGCGGGAATATCTGCGTGCCCATGAGGAGACCGCGCGGCAGTACGGCAGATTAAAAAAACAGCTTGCGGCCAGATTTCCCTATGATATAGAAGGGTACTGCCGCGGAAAAGAAGCCTTTATGGAGAGGCTGGAAAAAAAGGCTCTCGCGTGGAGCAGAGAGCAGACATCCATATCGTTTATGTGACATCATTTTTTCATTTCTAGATCTTTTTCGATCGATTTCCCATAAAAACCATACAGAAAAACCCGGCCGCGGCCGGGACGGTTCGCCGGAAAGGGCCGTTTTGCGCTGCGGAGAGCCCTGCGGAAAACGTCGATGAAAAAAGGGGATCTCCTCCTTTCTTTTGACAGATTATGCAGGGAAAGCTGTCTATAATAAGTCCTGTGAAAAGGAATCTGTACATAGACGTGCTGTTTGCAGTAAATGTTTGGATGAATCTGGGCCTTTTATACCTGACGGGACTGGGAACGGGAGCCAGGCGAAAAGGGCCGAGGCTTCTTTTGGGCGCCTGCCTGGGCGCGTTCTGGACCTGCCTGCTGGCAGTCCTGCCCCCGCTTCCCAGGTGGCTGGAACTTCTGTCCGCCTATCTGGCAGTCTCGCCTCTCATGTGCCTGACGGCTTATGGGTTCGGCGGCTGGAGGCGGTTTGCCGGAACCATCGCCCTGTTCACGCTGGTGACGGCCTTCACCGGAGGGCTCTTGAGCCAGCTCTATGATCACACCGGGATCGGCTATGTCATGAGCCGGGGGGGAAGCGCCGGAGGCGGAAACCTGCTTTTGCTCCTCTTTCTGGCTCTGGCCGCTTTTTACGGAGTGCGGGCCGGTCTCCGGTTCCTGACGGAGATCCGGCGTGAAAGAGGGACGGTCTTTTCCGTGGTCCTGTACCGGAAGGGGAGGAGCCTGGAAGTAAAGGCGTTTCTGGATACGGGAAACCGGCTCTATGAGCCGGCCACGGGCCTGCCGGTCTCCATCGGGGAGGCGGAGGTCTTGGCCTCCCTGTTTCCGGAGGAAGAAGAGGAGGAGGGATTTTTCCTGATCCCCTACACGTCCATCGGAGGAGCCGGGCTTTTGAAGGGAAAGCGGGCCGACAGGATGGAGATCCGGGACCGGGAAGGAGCGCTTTTTCCGGGCTCCGGGGGACCTGTGCTGGTGGCCCTGAAGGAGGGGCCCCTGTCCGGAGACGGAAGCTATCAGATGATTCTCCACGGGAGTTTTGCGGAAGTGTGCAGCATGGAAAGAAATGGGAGGAGAAAAAATGGTCATCAGAGTGTCAGTTCCAAGCAGGTTTCAGCTGAAAATCATTTCCAGCATGAGGAGCCTTCTGTTCTCAAAGAAGAACGAGGTCCACTACATCGGCGGGAGCGATGTGCTTCCGGCGCCGCTCCCGCCGGAGCAGGAGGCGGAGATGATCGCCAGGCTGGGGACGGAGGAGGAGAAAGAGGCGAAGGCTGCTCTGATCGAGCACAACCTGCGGCTGGTGGTCTACATAGCAAAGAAGTTTGACAATACAGGCGTCGGGGTGGAGGATCTGATCTCCATCGGGACCATCGGGCTCATCAAG
>CAJFUL010000085.1 GCA_904420245.1 Candidatus Paralachnospira avium | reverse complement strand
TATAAAGATCTGGAACGTCTTACCGGGCAGCCTTTATAAGGCTGCCCGGCCTCTATTTCAGCACCTTCCGTCCTATGCAGCAGCCGATGCCTAAGATGCTGCACCCGTAGAGTATCGAAGATACAGAACCGGAAGTGGTCAGATAAAGCTCTGCCCCGTTTAAGATCCCGCCGTAAAACTCTGGCGCGTAGGGAAGCAGGAACGCAAGCCTCGCCGCCCCGAAGGCCATCAAAAAGAACAGGATAAAGGCCGTCAGCCCTCTTCCGGTGTCGACCCGGACCGCCTTTTCCTCTCCGGACACCAGGCGCCGGCTCCACATCCAGAGCATGGACAGGATCCCGAAGGCCATCGTGACAAAGACCAGGCCCAGATACAAAAGCTCCGGATAATTCCGGTCCTGGACTGCCTGGAGCGCAGGTCCCAGCACCGCTCTCTGGATCCAGTATTCTCTTCCCAGGAAAAACAGCTGGATCCCCATGAGGACCACGGAAAGGATCCGCAGGACGAGGGGCACGATCCGCCGGACTGCCGTGCCGGCCGCCTTTCCCGCCGCGGCCGCGGTCTTTCCCACGGCCTTTCCCGCCGTTTTTCCGGCGGACCGGACGGCGCCGCCCTTTTTCCGGCCGTTCTTTTTCTGACCGGCCTCTTTTGACCTGCGGTCCTTTTCCTCGCTGCCGCTCCTTTTGCTCCCGGTCCTGTTCCTCTGGGTACTGCGCCGTTCATATCCGTCCGCCGCCCCGGCCGTTCTCTCCCGGCCATACCGGTCTGCCGGATCCCTCAGATCCCGGTTCTGGGCATACAGGTCCTGTCCGTCCGCAGAGGCTGCCTCACGACGCGCCGGATCCCCAGGGCCGTACTGTTCCAAAGGTTCCAGCACCACCGTCCTGTCATCCAGCGCATCCCGGTCCAGGACTCCTTCCAGCGGGTCCTCCGGTACGAAATCTACATGTTCAAAATCCCCTTTCCAGCTTTTCTGCAAAGCAGTTCCGCAGTGGGGACAGTATTTTCCGGACACTTCTCTTCCGCAGTTTGGACAAAACATCTTCTTCATCTCCTTTACTGGAGCTATTTTAGCATATCTCCATGGGGAAAACGCGAAATTCATAAAATTTTAAAGAATTCTCACTCCTTTTCTTTCCCTTCCATATAATACCAGTAAACACACATACAGGAGAAGTGATCCCATTGGATAAAAAGAAATTCCCCCGCAGGCTCCTCTGCCTGGCCCTGTGCCTCCTTGTGTCTGTCAGCCTCTTTGGCTGCGGCGGCAAAGACGGCGGAGACGGACTGACTCCCGTCACTCTGAGCGAGGTGGCTCACTCCATCTTTTACGCGCCTCAGTATGTGGCCATCGAAGAAGGATACTTTGAAGAGGAAGGCATCGATCTGACTCTGGTAAACAGCGCCGGAGCCGACAAAGTCATGACGGCTCTGATCTCCAATGAGGCAGACATCGGATTCATGGGCTCCGAGGCCAGCATCTATGTCTATGCGGAAGGCAGTGAAGACTACGCCGTAAATTTCGCTCAGCTGACCCAGAGAGCCGGAAATTTCCTGGTGGGCCGGGAGGCCGATCCGGATTTCAAATGGGAGGACTTGAAAGGGACCACCGTCCTGGGCGGCCGTGCGGGCGGGATGCCCCAGATGGTCTTCGAGTATATCCTGAAGAAAAACGGCATCGATCCGCAGAAAGACCTGACCATCGACCAAAATATCGACTTCGGTCTGACCGCCGCCGCCTTTATGGAAGGGGATGCCGACTATACGGTGGAATTTGAACCCTTCGCCACCAGCATCGAGCAGGAGGGAGCCGGCAGCGTCGTGGCTTCTCTCGGCGTGGACTCCGGCTACGTCCCCTATACGGCCTACTGCGCAAAACAGAGCTATTTCAGCGAACATCCCGAGATCATCCAGAAATTTACAAACGCCATCCAAAAAGGCCTGGAATTTGTAAACAGCCATACGGCTGAGGAGATCGCCGCCGTCATCGCTCCCCAGTTCCCGGAAACAGACGAGGCCACCATCGCCGTCATCGTGGGCCGTTATCTGGACCAGGATACCTGGAAGGAAGACCTGATCTTTGAAGAAGACAGTTTCGATCTGCTCCAGGATATTCTCATGGAAGCCGGAGAACTGGAAGAAAAAGTCCCCTATGAAGACCTGGTGACCACCGAATACGCGAAAGAAGCCGCCTCCCGCTAGTCTAGCTCATACCGGGATTTCGCACGGCAAGGTCGAAAGCCCGGGGACCGGCAGCAGACGGTGTTTTTCGCGGCGCCCACCAGCCGGCCCCATACGCGATAATATCCCGAGATCAAAGAGAGCGCTTCCGCCGACGCGAAAACGCTCTCTTTCCCTCTACAGGATCCTTTTTTCTATCAGCCGCTGTTCCTCCGGATCACCGGAGCCTGGGCTCTGTAAGTGCTGTTATGCAGGAATTCCCGGCTGATCTCTTCCCCGTCTCTGTAAGTGACCAGATCCGTCACCACACGGCAGCCTTCCCGTCCGTAGCTGTCATATTCCTCCTCACCGGGAGCCAGGGAATCGTCTTCTATGTATTCCGGATCCGGTATGGGAAGCGTCTCCTCCACCCAGGAATCCATCCCCACCGTCACGCCTTCCTCCAGCACCGGGATCCCGTATATATAGCAGGTCACGGCAGGTCCCTCCGCATCCAGGAGGACCAGTACATTCCCGGAAGAATTGTTCTTGAACTTCAGATCCGAATAAGAATAGGCGATCATGGCGTCCTCACCCAGGGGCACATAGGACACCGTCATGCTGTGGCTGTTCCTCTCCGTGGTCTCAAGTCCCGCTTCAATGACCGCATTGTAGATGGTGGAGGACACCTGGCAGACGCCGCCTCCGAACTCCGGCACCACCTGGCCCTGGGAATACGTGGCCGCCTGGCGGTATCCCTGCGCCTCCGAAGTCTCTCCCACCAGGGCGTTCATGGAAAATTCCTCGCCGGGAGCCAGAACTGTATTGTTGATGGTATCGGAAGCCAGCTTCACATTGTGATCCCGGTCCTCGCTGTTTACATTGGCCTCCGTGGAAAATTTTGACAAAAGCTCATAGGATTCCTTTGCCTGGGCCAGATCCATGGACGGAGCCACCTCCGACACCTTTCCGGTAAGCACGGCGTCATAATCTCCCGCTTCAAAAGCAGCTTTCAGCTGGGCCAGCAGATCCTCCTGATCCACCCGGCGCCCTGCCGATTCCTCTGAATACTGAAATCCCTCCTCGTCCGTATAGCCCACAAGGGCCGCATCCTTGGCCGCTATATCATACTGGGCCGCCACAGCGGCCACAGCCGAAAGGGCCGCATCCTCCTCATAGGAATCCGCCACCGTAAAATACCGTTCCTTTCTCTGGAGGAGGCGGATCTGGGACAGACGCTCCTCGCTGGTGCCCTCATGCCCCACCGCAAAGGCCTCCTCAAGGATCTCCTCCGTATCATGGGTCAGGATATTTTCAATGTCGTAGACCTCGCCGCCGCAGTCCGCCTTCATGGACCAGGCTCCTCTCTCTGCCACGGCCTGTTCCACCTGTTCTCTGGCCTGCTCCATGGTAAGGCCGCCCAGATGGATATTCTCCACATAGATCCCTTCGTAAAAGGTATCCTCATGCGCCAGCAGCCTTCTTTCCTCCGAGCCCTTCCTGACGGCGAAGACTCCGATCACCACGGCGATCACGCAAAGGGCGACAAGCGCCATGCAGAGCATCGGCGCCCTTTCCCAAAGGGTCCTTCTCCGTCTCCTTCTGCCAATCCTTTTTTTCTTCATTTTCACCCCTCGATGCCGTTCCAAACCATCCGATGCCGCAAAGCCTGATACTACTTATACTTTACAAAAAAACACAGATTTTGTCTATGGATATATTGCGCAATTTTATGTTTTCGTATATACTGGTACAAAAGAAAAAGGAGGAAATTCACGTATGAGACACTTGCTGAGTCCTCTGGACCTATCTGTGGATGAGCTGGATCATTTGATGGATCTGGCTTCCGACATAGAAGCCCATCCAGCGAAATATGCTTCCGCCTGCAAGGGCAAAAAACTTGCCACTTTATTCTATGAACCAAGTACCCGCACCCGTTTAAGCTTTGAAGCAGCCATGCTCAACTTAGGAGGCAGCGTCCTTGGTTTTTCTTCTGCCGATTCCAGTTCTGCTTCCAAGGGAGAGAGCGTTTCTGATACCATCCGGGTCATCTCCTGCTATGCGGATATCTGTGCCATGCGCCATCCCAAAGAGGGCGCTCCCATGGTGGCCGCTTCCAAATCCGGGATCCCTGTCATCAATGCCGGTGACGGAGGACACCAGCATCCCACCCAGACCCTGACAGACCTTCTGACCATCCGGTCCTTAAAGGGCCATCTGGATCATATGACCGTGGGTTTATGCGGCGACTTGAAATTCGGCCGTACAGTCCATTCCCTGATCAACGCCCTGGTCCGCTATCCGGGGATCCGGTTTGTCCTGATCTCTCCGGAGGAACTGCGGGTGCCCAGCTATATCCGGGAAAGCGTGCTGGATGCCAACCACATCCCCTATGAGGAAGTGCGGGATCTGGACACGGCCATGCCTTCCCTGGACATCCTCTATATGACCCGTGTCCAGAGAGAACGGTTCTTCAACGAAGAGGAATATATCCGGATGAAGGACTGCTATATCCTGGATAAGTCCAAGCTGGAAAACGCCAAGCCGGATATGTGCATCCTCCATCCCCTTCCCCGTGTCAACGAGATCGCGGTGGAAGTGGACGATGATCCCAGAGCTGCCTATTTCAAACAGGCCCAGTACGGCGTCTACATCCGCATGGCCCTGATCCTGACCCTTCTGGGGATCTCTGTAGAAGGCTGATACTATATTGTATAGAAAGGATGAAAGAATATGTTAAATATCGGCGGATTGAAAAACGGCATCGTCCTTGACCATATCCAGGCCGGAAAGAGCATGGATATTTACAAATACCTGAAGCTGGACAAGCTGGACTGCCAGGTGGCCATCATCAAAAACGCCCGCAGCAACAAGATGGGCCGCAAGGACATCCTGAAGATCGAAGGCGGGCTGGACGTGGTGGATCTGGATGTCCTGGGCTATATCGACCACAATATCACCGTAAACATCATCAAAGACGAAAAGATCGTGGAGAAGCGGACCGTCAGCCTTCCCAAGAAGCTGGTCAACGTGATCCGCTGCAAGAATCCCAGATGCATCACTTCCATCGAGCAGGAGATCCCCCATATCTTCCTCCTGTCCGACGAAGCCCATCAGGTTTACCGCTGCGCCTACTGCGAAGAAAAATACAAATGACAAACTACTCGGAGGGGGCAGGAAGATCTTCCTGCCCCCTCCGTTTTTATGCCTGTCCGGAAGCTTCTTTTTTCTGAAACCGTTTTCGATAGACCATGGCGACCGCAAGAGCGCTCAAAGTCCCCACTGCCATGCCTCCCAATACGTCCGTGGGGAAATGGACTCCCACATAGAGCCGGGAAAAGGCCACCAGGAAGGCCAACGCCAGGAGCAGGTATCCCCATACGCGCTTTCCGGAAGGAAGGGAGAAGCAGAGGGCGCAGGCCGCCGCGAAGGCCGCCCCCGAGTGGCCGGAGGGAAAGGAATAGTCTCCGGGCTTTGCCACCAGTAAGATCAGATCCTGGAACTGGTCATAAGGCCTCGTCCTGTGGACCAGGTTTTTCAGCCCCAGGTTCAGGATCACAAAGTCCACCGCCAGGGCGATCAGTACCAAAAAGCCGTATTTCCGCGTCTTCTTAAAAAGCAGGAGCAGGACTCCCAGCAGGATAAAGAACCAGCCGCCGTTTCCCAAAAAGGTAATGGCCTTCATGATCCCATCCAGCCAGGGGGCCCGGATATGCTCCTGGATGAACAACAGTATCTCATGTTCCCATATGGTAAGTGCTTCCATGGAAATCTCCTCCAGATCAATGACGCCGGCAGACCTGTTTCCGCGCCTCCCGGATCCCTTTGCCCGGGACCGGTCCGCCGGATCCTTCGCCGGACCGCAGCGCTCCCTCCGGGCCTCCCCGGCCGGCAGGTCTTTTCGCGAAGTGAAAGTATAGCCCCGATTATAGCACACTTTTCACAGTCTTTCCACCGGAAATTCCATGGCCTTTCTCAGCTTCAGAAGAGCGGCTTTTTCAATGCGGCTCACATAGGAGCGGCTGATGGAAAGGACCGCCGCCACTTCTCTCTGGGTATGCTCTTCTTTTCCGAACAGGCCGTAGCGCATGGCGATGACCTGCTGTTCCCGTCCGCTCAGCGTCTTTTGATAGACCTGATACATCCTCTCGATATCCTGATCCAGGGAGAGCTTCTCCGCCACGTCCCCGCCCTCCGCCTCAATGATGTCCACCAGGCTGATCACATTTCCCTCCTTGTCTGTGCCGATGGGCTCGTAGAGGGAAATCTCCCGGCCCTTTCGCTTCTCGGACCGGAGGAACATGAGGATTTCATTATCAATGCACTTGGCCGCGTAAGTCCCCAGCCGGTTGGCCCGGTCCGGATCAAACGTATCCACGGCCTTGATGAGCCCAATGGTGCCGATGGAGATCAAGTCCTCCGCGCTGTGGTCGGTCTGGCTGTATTTCTTTACGATGTGGGCCACCAGGCGCATGTTCCTCTCCACCAGCACGTCCTTTGCCTCCCGTTCTCCCTTCTTAAGCCTCTCCAGGTATTCTCGTTCTTCCGCCAGGGTCAAGGGTTTTAAGAAGGTCTTCATGAAAAGCAGGCTCCCCACGTTCTTTCTATTTACTTTATGCGGGGACATCTTTCGCAGTGCTTTTACACTTTTTTATTTTTTTTGACAGAGCTTGCCACTTTTATTCGCTCCTCTCCAGATAAAGGACCGGAAGCCTTCCAAAGCTCCATAAGCTCATCTCATCTGCCTCTGTCTGATATGCGCTGATCTCGATCCTGTCATTTTGCAGCTCCAGACGGACTCTTCCTGTTTCATGGCCGGTATCATATCCCGTCAGAACACACCCTGCTTCATCTATGGAACCATTCAGATCTGTGCGGAGCAGCTCGTTCTCCCCCTCCGTCATGATCATATATGCGTATACTACGCGGTCTTTCACCTCCTCGATCTTCAGTTCCACAGCCACTTGTCCTTTCTCTCCCTGCCAGGTTCCCATATAGTCCGCGTAAGGTTCTGCCTGAGATCTGTTCCACAATATTGCCGTTATAAACAACACTCCTGCTGCGCCCCAAAGCAGCACCCATTTCCAACGGAGAGTTTTTTTGTAACTCTGCTGTACCTGTTCTTCCGTGAGTTTGTTCATGCAATACGGGCAAAACCCCAGTTCCTCCGGAATCCGCTCCCCGCAGTGGGGACATTGTTTTTCATCCATCCTCTTTCTCCAACCACTGGTCTATATTCCCAATGCTCCATTCTCCCGTATGATCCTCACTGTATCCTGTCTCTTTTATCGTCAAATGTATTCTTTCTCCAGAGAACTCAAGTCCTACCACTCCTTTTGCTCCCCATCCGTCATCCTCGAACTCACAGACGATACGCCCTGCTTCATCTGCCTCTCCTGAAAACACTGCACTGGAAACGCGGCCGGAACTCAAGGATTCCAGTTCTGCCCGTCCGGAGATCCACTTCCCCTCGGCCTTTTCTATCACGACCCGGATATAAGCCCCATTTGAAAGAGTATCCCAGTTTCCAAGATATCTGCTGTAATCTGCCGCCTCCTCTTCCTGCATCCCGGATCCCTCCGTTTTCTTCGTATCGTCTGAAATCGTTCTTTCATTTTCCTGTCCCTCTCCTAAAAAGACAAGCGCCAATATCATTCCAGCCAGCAAAAAACAAAGCAGGAACAAAACTACAGCAGCTATTTTTTTATTTTTATCCGGTTTCCTGCCGCTTGGAATTTTCACCTGCCGTTCTGCCGTCAGCTTCTGCATGCAATACGGACAAAAATCTGCTCCCTCATGGATCTGTCTATGACAATTCGGACATAATTTCATATCTGCCACCTCATAGACTATCATAACATATCCGTACGATTCCTGAAAAAAAAAATTAAAAGGGAGTGTCGCAAAATCATCAATAGCGGATGATAGAGCGGCACTTTCGCTTGTTACAGCTAAAAATCCGGTGTCTTCTCTGCTTTCAGAGTTGAACGCCGGATTTTTGCCGTACTTTAATAAGACCTCTCGGTTTTCTGCTTTTTCTATGCGCTTTTTGCTCCAAACAGATGGCTTCCTGTCCGTCCATTTTGGATCTTGGCATGCAGTTTA
>CAJFUL010000084.1 GCA_904420245.1 Candidatus Paralachnospira avium | reverse complement strand
GCCTTGCACAGACCTGGCTCTTATTCTCTGCAAAAAAGTGCTGCCGCACCTATGATTTACTAATCATTGATGCGACAGCCCCTTTTCTTTTGTATGCTCTCCATGCGGCAGACGCGCTGTACGCGCATCTTCTCCTGCGGTCTTCTTTTTCATGGAACCCCTCTCCGGAAGCGGCCGCGTCCACACAGAAAGGAGAAGATCCAACATGAAAAAGAAACTGCTCATCTGTCTTCTGGCCGTTTCCCTGCTCTTATCCGGCTGCGGCGGGAACCCCGCCGGAACCTCCGCCCAGACGGAGAGCTCCGGGACATCCGCCCAGGAAACCTCCGCTCAGGAAACCTCCAGCGATCCGGAGGAATACGGCACCGTCACCATACAAAACGGCGACAGGACCGTGACCTTCACGGAAATGCCGGAAAAAGTGGTCTGCTGCCATCTCTACGCCGCTGAGAATATGGTCATGCTGGGACTGGCCGATAAGATCGCCGGGAAAAACATCCCCGCCAACGACGCGGAAAAGCCCCTGGACGAGCTGGCCGACCAGTTTGAAGGCATCCCGGAACTGGAAAAGTCCAATGAGAGCGTCGTGGCCGCAGAGGCGGATCTGGTCATCGGCCAGGTCAGCGCCTTCAAGGACGACGCCTGGGGCAGCTATGAACGGCTGGAAAGCGAGGGCATCAACGCCCTGACCATCACGGGGACTCTGGTGCAGGATGAAACAGTGGAAAATATCTATGAGGATATTGAAAACCTGGGAAAGATCTTCAAAGTCGAAGACCAGGCAGAAGAACTCATCGCGGAAATGAAGGCCCAGATCGCCTCTGTGGAGGAGGCCGTCTCCTCCGTGGCGGAAGAAGACAAGGTCCAGGTCTTTGTCCTGGATACCTTCAACGGCAATGAGATCTACACCACCTCCAGCGGCCTGGAGAGCAATCTGATCGAGCTGGCCGGAGGCGTCAACTGCACCAGAGGCATGTCCGACTCCCGCTGGTTCAACACCAGCATAGAGACTCTGGTGGAGACCAATCCCGATATTATCATCATCAACGACTATGGCAGCCAGACTGTGGAGGAAAAACAGGATTTCTTAAACAACAATCCCGCCCTCCAGGACGTGCCCGCCGTCAAGAACCAGGCATATCTGGTCATCCCGCTGGTGGCGGTGATGCAGGATATCCGGGCGGCCAGCGCCTGCCAGACTTTTGCAGAATATTTCTATCCGGAATGTTTCCAGTAAAGGCAGGAGCCAAAACGAGAAGGAGGAGCCTGCGCCAGGCGCTCCTCTTTCCCGCCCTGGCTTTCTTTTTATTGTTCTCCATTGTATACACCATCAGCATTGGTTCTTCTGATATTCCTGCAATGGAGGTCTTCGGCATCTTAAAGGACCAGCTCTTTCAGGGCGGAAGGGAACTGGCGCAGGGCGCATGGCCGGTATCCCACTATCAGATCGTATGGAACATCCGCCTCCCCCGCGTTCTCTTCGGCGTTCTCTGCGGCGCCGGCCTCTCCCTCTGCGGCGCCGTCATGCAGGCTCTGGTCCTGAATCCCATCGCGGATCCCTATGTCCTGGGCATCTCCTCCGGCGCATCCGCGGGCGCCGCCTGGGCGCTGCTCATGCCCCTTCCTTTTTTCAACGGCCAGTACCAGACCACCCTGGCGGCCATGTGCGGAGCCCTGCTCTCTTCCTTTACGGTCTATTTCATGGCCAGGGCGGCAGGAGGCGGAAGGCTCCGCCCGGTATCCCTGCTGCTGTCCGGGACAGCCGTCAATGCCGTCATGAGCGCCGTCACCAGCTTCCTGATCTTTCTGGCCAAAAGCCCGGAGAGCATCGCCGCAGTCTACAACTGGCAGATGGGAAGCCTGGCCTCCGCCCAGTGGGCGACTCTGGCTTTTCCCTGCGCGGCCGTCTGTTCCGGTCTGGTGATCTTCACGGTCCTGGGCTCCCGCTTAAACCTGCTGATGATGGGAGACGAGGATGCCGCCGCCATGGGAATGTCCGTCAAGGCCTTCCGGACCATGATGTTCTTTCTCTGCTCGGTCCTGGTGGCCTCTCTCATATCCGTGACCGGACTCATCGGCTTCGTAGGGCTGGTGGTCCCCCATATCGTGCGCATCCTGTCGGGGACCAGCAACAACCGCGCCGTCCTGCCTTTAAGCGCCCTCTTCGGCGGCGCCTATCTGATCTGGGCCGATGCCATCGCCAGGAGCGCCTTCGGCTCCGCGGAGCTTCCCATCGGCATCATCACGGCTTTTGTGGGCGCTCCCTTCTTTTTGTATCTGATGATCCGGAAAAAGTATGGAGGAACAGGATGAAGCTGAAAGCAGAATATCAGAATATCCATGTGACCCTGGGCGGCACGGAGATCCTGAAAGGTCTCTCCGTCCAGGTCCCCGAGGGAATGGTCACCGGCATCGCGGGCCCCAACGGCTGCGGAAAATCCACCCTGGTCAAGACCACCTTCGGCATCTGTCCCTACAGACAGGGAGAGATCCTGGTGGACGGGGTCCCGGTCCGCCGTATGGGCAGAAAAAAACTGGCCCGGGAAGTCGGTTACGTGGGCCAGGACAGCGGGAGCGTCTTTGATTTTTCTGTATATGAAGTGGTGGAAATGGCCGTCCCGCCCCAGTGGGACAGGCAGAAACGGAAAGAAGCCGTAGAATCCGCCCTCCGGGAACTGGGACTCCTCCCTCTGGCGGGACGCGGGATCCAGACCCTCTCCGGAGGCGAACGGAAGATGGTATTCCTGGCCAGAGCCCTGGCCCAGGACGTGGATTTCATCATCCTGGACGAGCCCACCAACCACCTGGACATCCGCCGCCAGCTGTTCCTGTTAGACTATCTGAAACGCAGCGGGAAGACCATCCTCATCGTCCTCCACGACCTGCGGCTGGCCTCCCACTACTGCGACTTTCTCTATCTGGTCAAGGAAGGAAAAGCCGTCTGCCGCGGGACCCCCATGGAGGCCCTCACAGAGGAACACGTCATGGAGGTGTTCGGCGTCGCCGGCCGGGCCGTGGAGCGTCCCGAGGAGGGCCGGGATTTCCTGCTCCATATGCCGTAGGCTCCGTCAGATCTCCCTTACATCCTTCCCCGCGTAAAAATCCTCCATCATCCCCGCGATGGCTTCGGACACAGGACGCTCGATATAAGTATTGGGCCTTCCTCTCTCGATGGAGCGGACAAAGGCCACCAGCTCATAGCGGATCCCCTCTCCGTCCAGCTGGTAAAAGCATCTCTTGTTTTCCGCCGGATTTTCATACCGGATCTCAAAATAGTCGGTCTTCCACCAGGGCGCCGGCACATAGACATAGCCTCTCGTCCCGGAGATGACAAGCTCGCCCTCTGACTTGACGCCCTTTCCCACCTTCAGGGAAGCCACCGCATCCCGGTACAGAAGATCCACTTTGGTAAACGTGTCATACGTCTTCTTCCGGTCGGCAAAGCGGCTGACGATGCGTTTTTCCCGGTAATCCGTGCCCAGGAGCTGGAAAATGGGGAGCATGGCCGTAGGGCCCCATTCACAGAAGCTGTTCCACCTGGACGACAGCTGCTCTTCTCCCACTCCTGACAGATCTTCCAGGCTGGTGCAGGTGGCGTCTACGGCCGCCAGCCGGCCGATCTTCCCGGTCTTTACCAAAAGCAGCAGGCGGGAATACGCCGTAGCGTAAGCCGTTTTCAGGGCTTCCATCAGGATCAGCCCCTTCTCCTTCGCCAGGGAAAACAGCTCTACGCACTGTTTCCTGGAAAGCGCCGCCGGAGACTCGCACAGCACATGCTTCCCGCGGCAGAGAGCCTCCTTCACCTGCTCATAGTGATCCGAAGGATGGGAATGGATATAGACCGCATCCACCCGGTCCAAAAGCCGGCCATAATCCGATGTGATATAAGGGATCTCGCCAAGAGGCTCCGGAAGCCTGTCCCGGTTTTCCGCGCACAGCCCCGTCACTTCCATGCCGTTTACGAATTCGGCTTCTTTCTTGACCTTTCCCAGAAACGGGGCGTCCCCCGTCATGCCCAGCGCGATCTTCCTGCTCTCTGTCCGCAGCTTGGAACTGGAAATGCCCTCGGTCCTGTCCAGATAGACCACCTGGCAGTACTCCTTCAGATAATCGAACTTTCCGACCCAGTCGGAGCCCACCGTGAAAATATCCACGCCGTACCGTCTGACGTCGTCGATCTTCTGTCCCTCGTACTCTTCAATGATGATCTCGTCGGCCAGCCCGGTGCCCCGGACCGCCTCCACCCGCTCGATGAGGGGCTGCTTTACGTTGATCTTTCCCCTGCTCTTGTCGTAATCGTCGGCCGTGACGCCCACGATCAGATAATCCCCCAGGGCCTTTGCCCGCTCCAAAAGCCGGATGTGCCCGTAGTGGAGCAGGTCGAAGGTGCCGTATGTGATGACCTTTGTCATAAAAGCCCCCTTTTCTCCAGATCCCGAAGGGCGTTCACCAGCGTCGTATTGTCCTCTTTCGTCAGGGCCCCGATATGCCCCACCCGGAATACCGTATCCGCCAGCTCCCCGCCGTTGGGGCAGACCCAGATGCCGTATTCGTCCTTGAGGACGGTGAAGATCCGGTAAGCGGATCCGTGCAGGGGCCTGAGGGAGGTCACCGCGTTGGACATGGCTCCGGTAAAGAATTCCAGGGGAAGCCCCTGGATCTTTTGGCGAAAATCCGCGGCGATGCCGGCGATCCTGCTGTTCTCCGCTCCGGCTCCTCCCGCCTCCAGGATCTCCCGGAGCCGCACATGGATCTGCCTTAAGATGCCCACGGCCGGAGTAAAAGGCGTCTGGCCCCGCTCTCCGTTTTTCAGAGCATTTTTCAGATCCAGGTACATGCAGCGGGGCTCGCCCGCCTCCACCCGCTCCACTCCCTCCCGGGAAAGGACCACGATGGAAACGCCGGGAGGGCAGGCCAGCGCCTTCTGAGAACCGGTCAGCAGGATGCCCGCCCCCATGGCTTCCATATCCAGAGGATCCGCCAGGAACGCGCTGATGGCGTCCACCACCAGGAAAAGATGTTCTTCCCGGCAGAACTGTCCGATCATCTCCATATCATAGAGGACGCCTGTGGAAGTCTCTCCTGCATTGACCAGAAATCCCGTGTATCCGGCATCCCTGTAGGGCTCCAGCATATCCTCCATCAGAGGGCAGCCGTACGCCAGCTTCAGCTGCGTATAGGGGATCCGGTGAAGGGCGCACAGATCCACGAACCGCTGTCCGAAGCTGCCGCCGTTGACCACCAGCACCTTATCCTCCGCAGTAAAAGCTCCCATCACCGCCGCTTCCATGGCGGCGGTTCCCGATCCGGTCAGGAACACGGCCCTGGAGCCCTCTCCCGCTCCCGCCAGCTCCCGGATCATCCGCTCATTTTCCAGCATCAGGCCGGAAAACTCCGGCGTCCGGAAATAAGGCGTCTGCTCGCCTCCTACAGCCAAAACCTGCTCCCCGGACTGGACCGGGCCCACGGTAAAATTCAACATCTGGACTTCCTCCTATCCCGTTTCCTTAACTTCCTTCATTATAAACAGAAGCGGCAGGATTTGCAAGGAAAAGCCCCCGGACAGATGAAGCCGGGGGGGGGTGGAATACTGTAGAGCTCTCGGATTTTTCTTAAAGATACTTTTTAAATGCTTTCTTCATTTTCATCATAACATCCATCAGCCAGTCACTTCCATTGAGTTTTATCGCTGAAATCCACGCTTTTTCCGACCACGATACGGCTCGCCTTACGTTCCGGCAGTTCTCTCCAGTCCAATGGGAAGCCGGCATCGGATTCGATGGCCTCTTTATTCAGGAACAGCGAACGGAACAGCTCTTTATCCTCATCAATATACAATTCAGCATCCAATTCGCCGCGCTTCTGGATCTGTGACACCACAATATGGCAGGCAGAAGAGCCTATACTGAAGTTCATCCAATGATCCGTAGACGGCTTTCTGCGCTTGAAGCTCCTTGCAAAGGCCGCGTTTTGGAACGCGTGATCTTGAAATGCCACCCAATAATCATACCTCTGCTGCTGTGTGGCATTGACAGATTCGTTTCTCTTCACTTCTTTTGTCCAGTCATTGGGCTTCTCGATCACTTCAAATTTTACGGCGGGCTCAGAATCTCCGATCCTGTACAGCTTGATCTCACAAAGAAAAAAGCCGATCTCTTCATCCGTATGATCCTCCTTACATCTAGAGCGATACCATATACAGGACACGCCTCTGCCGACTATGAAGCTCCGCTGCTGGTCATATATATGCGTATTATATCATGGAAATCAAAAAGGAGGATGTCATTGCCTATCTGGAAAACCGCAAGGTCTTCCCTGAAAGCTACTCCGCTCCGGCGGGCTGGTACAAG
>CAJFUL010000083.1 GCA_904420245.1 Candidatus Paralachnospira avium | reverse complement strand
TCTTCGGGGTCCGTTTTCTGTTTTTAGGCATAAAAAGGGAGCCATTGCTCCATAGATGATTTCTCATCTATTTTGCAACGGCCCCTTTTCTGGACAAATCCTCCGGAACGTGATAGAGTAAAAAACAGTCGGTATCGTCTATTATTTTTTCAGGAGGAACGCATCATGGATATTTTACTTGACGTCATTCGGCTGCTGGCCTCTGTGGGAGCAGCCTTTGTCGTGGGAAAGCTGATCTCGAAATTAAAGCTGCCCGCCATTCTGGGCTGGCTCATCACCGGCATGGCCATCGGCCCCCACGCTCTGAATCTGCTTGGAACTTCCATCCTGGATTCCCAGTGGTTCGGCATCATCCGCAGCATCCTTGAATGTATGTTCGGTCTGATGATCGGTACGGAGCTGATCTGGAAGCAGATGAAGAAGGCCGGTTCCCAGATCATCGTCACCACCATCACGGAATCGGTGGGAACCTTCCTGGTGGTCAGCCTGGTATTCGGGATCATCTTCTGGGTTACGGATATTCCCATCTACCTGGCCTTCATGTTCGGCGGCATCGCTCTGGCGACTGCTCCCGCTCCTTCCCTCTCGGTGGTCACCACCCTCAAGACTTCCGGGCCCGTCACCAAGACTCTGATCCCCATGGCCGCCCTGGACGACCTGGTGGGCGCTCTGGTCTTCTTCCTGGTGATCGCCCTGGTATCCGCCCATCTGGCCGTAGGCGGCATGTCGGTGCCCATGGTGATCTTCCTGGTATTTCTCCCGGTCCTGATCGGGATCGTCACCGGCTTCATCGCCGGCAAGATCATGCAGCATACCAAGGATCCCAAAGCCACTCTGGCCGTCATGCTGGTCATGATGCTCCTTTCCATCGGCATCGGCTACTGGATCAACAGCATGCTGGAGAGCTCCATGCTGAACTTCATGCTGATCGGGATGTCCTTCACCACGGTCTTTGCCAATATGATCTCCCAGGAGCAGATCGACGGCATCATGAAAGTCATGAACCCGGTCATCGGCGTGGCCATGATCGTCGTGATCCTGAGCCTGGGCGCGCCTTTGGACTATCATCTGGTATTCGGCGCCGGCATCTACACGGCGGTGTATATCATCTCCAGGGCCATCGGCAAATACTCCGGAGCTTATTTCGGAGCCGCTGTTACCCACGCCCCTAAGACGGTCAAAAAATACCTGGGCTTCACCCTGCTGCCCCACTCCGGCGTTTCCCTGGTGTTCACCGGCATCGCCGTCTCTGTGCTTTCCGGCCCTGCTCCGGAGTGCGCTTCCATCATCCAGGGCACCATCGCCGCGGCGGCCGTCATCAATGAGATCATCGCCGTCATCCTGGCCAAAAAAGGCTTTGAATGGGCCGGCGAGGTACCCGAGAAGAAAACAGTCCGGGTGAAAACCGCATGACCCAGGAGGAGCGCCAGAAGCGCAGCCGGGAGCTGATCCGCCGGGCAGCCGTGGAGGAGTTCGGTGTCTCAGATTTCGAGACCGTCTCCATGGACCGGATCTGTTCGGCCCATCAGATCTCCAAGGGCATGATGTACCACTACTTCTCCAATAAAGAGGAGCTGTTTCTCTACTGTGTGGAGAAGATCCTCCAGTCCCTGACCGAATATATAGAAGAAAAGGCCGGAGAACTGGACGGTCTTCCTCCCTTTGAGGCCATCAAGACCTTCTATCTCCTGCGGGAGACCTTTTTCCTGGACCGCGGCAAAGAACGGCATATCTTCGAGAACGCCATGTTCTATCCGCCGGAATCCCTGACCGCCTCCATCCGGGAATTGAGAAAACCCATCCGGGAAGTGAACCACCGCTTCGTGAGCCGTTTTGTCTCCCGGCTCCCGCTGCGGGACGGCCTGGAAAAAGAACAGGCTGTCCGGTATCTGGACAGCCTTCATTCTGTATTCTGGAACGTTTTGAAACAGTACCGGGGAAATGAAAATCCGGCGGATCTCCACTCCATGCTGGAAGCCGCCGAGGATGTCCTGGACATGCTCCTCTTCGGCATCGCGAAAAAACCGGAAGCCTGATCCGTTTACGGCTTCCCCGTAAGCTGTTCCAGACCATAGAGGGCGGCTCCGGCCGCGCCCACGATCTCCGGCTCCTCACAGATATAGAGTGAGGAGCCGGTCTTTTCTTCAATGGCCCGGACTACCCCCGGATTCTTGGCCACGCCTCCCGTCATCATAAATTCCTTTTCCAGGCCCACCCGCCGCAGGAGGCCGAACGCCTTGTTGGCAATGGCGTGACAGACTCCGTCGGCGATGTCCGCCTTTTCTTTATTGTTAGCGATCAGCGAGATCACTTCCGACTCCGCGAAGACCGAACACATGCTGGTGATCTCGATCTTTTCCCGGGAAGTCAGGGCGATGGCTCCCAGCTGGTCCAGGCTCACCTCCAGGGTGCGGGCGATCATCTCCAGGAATCTTCCCGTCCCCGCCGCGCACTTGTCATTCATCACGAAATCCCGGACTTCTCCATTCTCATCCAATTTGATGGCCTTGCTGTCCTGGCCTCCTATATCCAGGATCGTGCGGACCGCCGGATTGAAATAATGAGCCCCTTTCCCGTGACAGCTGATCTCCGTCACATTTTCATCGGCAAAGGAGATGCTGACGCGGCCGTATCCGGTGGAAATGATCCTGGACAGATCTTCTCTCCGAAGTCCCGCCTTTTTCAGCACATCCTGAAGGACCCGCTCCGCGCTGTCCCCGGATTTGGCCCCGGTGCGCACCACGGAAAACGCTGTGATCTTCCTGTCCTGGTCCATGATGACCGCGTTGGTCGATGTGGACCCGCTGTCGATTCCCAATACATACATCCTGTCTCTTCCCTCCGTCTGTCTCTCCCGCCGCCGGATCCCCGGCCGCAGCGACTCCAAAAACGCCTCGATCCTGGTCAGGATCTGCCCATAACTCTGGCGCGTGTAATCCGTCTCCAAAAGCAGCATGGGACGCTTCATCCAGTCCTTCAGCCACGCGTACTCATAGGCATAATTGTCGCAGAACTGGACCGTGTGATAGATGAGCCCGTCCACGCTGTCCGCGTACCGGCGTATCAGCTCGTCCCGTCCGGCCGCCTGCTCCATCCGCATGCAGGGAAACTGGCTCAGGAGGCCGGCTGTGTAAGCGGCCATGGGCTTCTCCGCTTCCCAGAGCACCTTTCTTCCCAGGCCTGTGCAGGTGATGTCAAAGGCCACATTGGCCCCCTTCTGCTCCAGGATCTCCCGGATCCTCTCATTGGCCCTGGCTCCCAGTATCCCGATGTTTAACTGTCCTGTCCGGACCGAGAGGGACGCCGCCTCTTTCTTTTCCCGGATATAGGAAGAAAAGGCCTCCTCGTCAAACTTCCTGTGGGAAAATCCCTCATAAGCCCGGATCATCTCCCGGATCCTCTGCTCATAGAGGCGCGCTCCCGCTTCCTTGGTGATCCTGGGCGTATCCAGCATATAGATGAATCTGCCGGGAAATTCCTCCCGAAGGACGTCATAGAGCCTGCGGATGCTGTCGCAGCAGGTGGTCAGGATGATGCCCTCATAATCCGAAGCCATGATCTCCTCCAGCACGCCCTTGGCAAAACTGCAGATATTGGGATGCATCCGGACGTCGGCCTGGTTAAAGCTGGACACCTCCGGCTCTATGCGCTTCATCTCCACTCCCATGGACTCAAAGACTTCAATGGGCGCGTACTTGCATATATATCCTAACATATCTTTTTCCGCTCCCTTCCCTCTGCGTCCAGCATTTCCAGAAAAGCCTCCAGCCTGGTCTTGATCTGTCCGTCGTGGCTGTTGCGCTTGTCAATGCCGTCTCCGTCCAGGATCAGCATGGGGATCCCCTTCTCCCGGATCTTCTCCTTTAAAAGGACGCTGCTGCCGGAGGACTGCTTGCAGCCCCAGTGGCAGAACTGGATCACCCCATCCGGATGGAGCCTTTCCGCCAGCTTCTCCACCGCCGCCGCCCGGTTTTCATAGGAACCGTTGTACATATTGCGGATGATCTTTCCGGCCAGCGCGTGGAAGGGCCTTGCCGCATCCAGCTCCTCCATGGAATCCAGGATGATGTCGCTGGCGATGATCTGGTACTGTTCATTGGCATTGAGATACTGCTTTAAGCTCTCCTGATAAAAAGGGATCAGATGGACCCAGAGGATCCGTTTTCCCTCAAATCTGGGATATGTCCGGATCTCCTCCATCATATACCGTAAAAGATCCAAAAACTCCCGAGTTCCGATGAGCAGATGCATCCCCATCATCATATACATATGGCTGATCAGCTCGCCGGGATAATAGTGCCGGCTCTGGAGCTCAAAAAACCGCAGCAGCTCTCTCCTGGTCTCATTCTCAATGCGCAGGGACTCCTTTAGCGCTTCCTCCCGGAACGGCCTTCCGGTCAGCGCCTCCAGCCTCGCCGCGAATTCCTTAAGCTGCTGCGCCAGATAATCCACGGAGGCCGCATCGTCCTGATAGGGCACGTCCAGGAAGAAAAAGGGCACTCCTTTCTTTTTCTCCAGATACCGGAACGTATTGAGATTCCCGTCGCAGGACAGGGAGGTGGTCACCGCGTACCGCGGCACTGGAACGGCCCCGCTTTCGATGGCCCCCACAAAAGTCTTGTGATAGGAACAGAGAGTCGGCGCGATGCCCGCGTTCTGGGCATAGTCGATGAAATGATCCTCCAGGTGATACCCGCCCAGGTAGCAGGCCAGACACTCGATGGACAGCGTGCCCATCTGAAAGCACCGGACCAGCTCGCAGGGCGCGAAGATATTGCCCCAGATATAGCTGTCCGGCCTGGCCAGGGAATCGGCCACAAAGGACATCATCATGGCTTCCAGCTTCTGATACCCTTTGGAGATCCCTTTCCTGGGGATCAGGTTCATCCTCAGCTTATTGGCCTTGAATCCCATCAGGATCTTCTTCCAGCTCTCTTCCGGATCCTGAATGGTCTGTTTTTTTACATAGTCGATATACTTATCCGCGATCCACATACATTTCCTCCGGTCAGCGTATTCCATATTCAAAGAAATACTATACAATATTAGGGGAAAAATTTCCAGCCCCTCCCGGCCGGGTCCCTCAGGGATACGGCGCGCCGCTTTTGGGCCTGATCCTGGGCCAGATCGACTTCACATCCCTCTCCCTGACGGTGGGCGGCGCGTCCATCCAATATGGAAATTTCATCCAGGCCGTCATCACCTTCCTGATCACGGCGCTGACCCTGTTCTTTGTGCTGAAGGCCCTAAACCGCATGACGCGGAAAAAAGAAGCCGCAGAGGAGGAAGAAAAAAAGGAGGAGCCCATCCCTCAGGACATCCAGCTCCTCACCGAGATCCGGGACCTTCTGAAAAAAGACTGACCGCAGGTTTCCAAGACGCCATAGATCTTTCATTCCGGGATGCGGATCTGGATCCCCATGCCGGTCCCGGAACCGGAGATATTAAGGTTCACTTCTCCCTTCACCAGCATATATCCGGCGGCGTCCTCCTCCTCTTCCCGAAACATCTCTTCATATCCCATTTCCTTTAACTGTTCGATATAAGCCTCCCGGCCTTCCTCCGAAATATCCCGGATGAAAACCGCGAAACGCCCCTGTCCGGACCCGTCGATCACATAGTCCACGATCCCCTGCCGCGGCCGGGGGACCTCCTCCGTAAAGGCATTTTCCGGCCACTGGTCTGTGTCCAGGATCTGAGCCTCCGCCAGCCACGCTTCCGCCTTCCGTGGCCCGCAGCCCGCCAGCAGACAGAGTACCGCCAGCCCCATCAGCCATCCCTTCTTCATCGCTTCCTCCTCTTAACATACCGAACCGCCAGAAAAATGGCCGCCGCCAGGAAAAGCGCTGCTGCCGCGGGGAACAGAAGCGGCAGATAAGAAGGGCCGGTTACCTGGAGGTCTGTCATCCCGTCGGCCCACCCGATGACATCCTCCGGTTTCTGCAAAGCCTTTGCCCACAGAAAGATCCCCGTCAGCAGGACGGCCAGAGCTGCCAGGAAAATGGCTCCGTACAGGCTGCCGCGCCCTCTCTTCTCTCCCAGCGCCTCCTCCAGCTCTCTCACATACGCTTCCGGAGGGCCGAGACGCCTCTTCACCGCTTCCTCCGTCTCTCCCTCCTCTGCGGCGGAGCGGAAGATCTCTTCCAGATCCCGGAGGATCTCTCTCTTCTCCCTCCCGGATACCGCCAGCTTCTTTTTCACCTGTCTGATATAATCCTCTCCCATCATGATCCCTCCTGCTCTGTACAATCCTCGATAAAAGCGCTGACCCACCCTGTGTATTCTTTCCAGAATCTCAAAAGCTCCTCCAGGACTTCCCGGCCCTTTTCCGTCAGGGAATAGTATTTCCTCCCTGCCTGCGCGTCTGTCCTGCACCGGATGAGTCCCGCCGCCTCCAGCCGGTATAAGATGGGGTAGACAGTCCCCTCCCTGGCATAGCCCAGGGCCTGAGCCCCCCGGCTGTTGAGCTCCGTAAGGATCTCATATCCGTACGTCTCCTTCCTGGAGATCAGGCACAGCAGCACCATCTCCAGAGACCCCTTTTTAAACTGCCGCACATACTTGCTGTCCAATCCCTCACCTCTTTATTTAGTATTACTAATTAGTTATACATAGTATAGCAGACTCTTGTCTCCTGTCAATCCCCTTTTTCCCCCCGGAAATGTCAAAAATTTTCAGAAAAAGCAAATAAAGGATTGACTTTAAAAGCAATAACTATTATAATTAATTTAGAATTATTCTAAAAAGGACCGATGCCTATGACCAAATATGAGCAGGAGATCTACAGGCTTATCAACCAGTCGGAAGACCATATGACCGCGGATCAGATTTTTTCCCAGCTTAAAGTCTGCTATCCATCCATTTCCCTGGCCACTGTATACAACAATCTCAACAAGCTCTGCGGTGCCGGAGCCGTCCGCCGGATCTCCATTTCCGGTTCTCCGGACCGGTATGACCGGGCTGTACGGCATGATCATATCGTATGCAGCAGGTGCGGGAAGCTGACAGACGTCCGCTTCGAGAATCTGACGGATTCTCTGAAGCGCCAGATGGGAGAGGATTTCCTTTTTTATGACCTGAAGGTATATTCCATATGCCCCATCTGCCGGAAATCCTCTGATCCGCAGACATCCTCCGGAGATGTGCCGGCATAGCGGATTTCCTGCGGAAAGGAGCGCAGCCATGCGATATGTTTGTTCTGTATGCGGATATATCTATGACGAGGGAAAAGAAAAGACGGCCTTCGCCCATCTTCCCGGATCCTGGAAATGTCCCGTGTGCAAAGCCTCCAAAGGGGCCTTCGTCCCGGAGGAGCCAAAGGAAACTCCAGAAAATCCCGGCACTCCGGCTCCGCTTGACGGCGAAGCTCCGGAGGATCTGTCCGCAGGACAGCTTGCAGCCCTTTTTTCCAATCTGGCCCGGGGCTGCGAAAAACAGTATAAGGGACCGGAGGCCGCCCTCTTTTACCGGCTGGCCGGCTATTTCGAAGCCGTATCCCCTCCCGCGGCGGATATGGACATGGACAGGCTGGAGGCTCTCCTCCAGGAAGATCTGCAGAAAGGCTATCCGGCCCTGGCAGCGGCGGCGGAGGCTCACGGCGACCGCGGCACCAGACGGATCTGTACCTGGGGAGATAAAGTCACCAGGATGCTGGATTCCCTGCTGAACCAATACCTGGACGAGGGCGAAGATTTTTTAAAGGATACCGATGTCTGGGTCTGTTCCGTCTGCGGCTTCATTTATGTAGGGGATTCCGCTCCGGACCTGTGTCCCGTATGCAAGGTCCCGTCCTGGAAATTTGATAAGATCGAGGGGAGGGAATCCATATGAAACGTATCGCCGTCAGAAACCTGCGTCTGTGCACCAAAGACTGCCTGTGCCTGTACGTCTGCCCCGTGGGCGCGACAGACACCGAAGACAGCGTCATCGACGCAGACAGATGTCTCGGATGCGGCGTCTGCGCGGACGCATGCCCCAGCGGCGCCATTTCCATGGTGCCGGAGTCCTACCCGCCTCAGCAGAAAAAAGAAGAGGCGGTCCTGTCCAGGGCTTTCCCCCTGTCCAAAAGCAAAGCGGCACAGGAAATGGCTGCCCGCCAGATGGCGGAGAACGCGAAGGAAGACGGGCTTTACCGTCTCATGACAGCCGCCGCCAGATCCGTCCGTCTGGTCCATGAGGACCTTCTGCGGGAATCCGGTTATATGCTTCCCCAGAGCCAGAATACTCACCGTTTACTTGAGGACCTGCTGTCCAGCCCTCCTTCCGGAGAGTTTCCCGCCGATGCGGCCAGAACGCTGCTGGAACGGATCCCCTGTAATGAATATGACCAAGAAAGAGAGGAAACCAACATGAGCAAGTACACAGGAACACAGACTGAAAAGAACCTGGAGGCTGCATTCGCAGGAGAATCCCAGGCACGGAACAAATACACCTATTTCGCTTCCGTAGCCAAGAAAGAGGGCTATGAGCAGATCGCCGCCCTCTTCTTAAAAACTGCCGACAATGAAAAGGAGCACGCCAAGATGTGGTTCAAAGAGATGAACGGCATCGGCAATACGGCCGAAAACCTGCTCCACGCCGCGGAAGGGGAAAATTACGAATGGACCGATATGTACGACGGCTTTGCCAAAACCGCAGAGGAAGAGGGCTTCCCGGAACTGGCTGCCAAGTTCCGTCTGGTCGCCGCCATCGAGAAGCATCATGAAGAGCGCTACCGCGCCCTGCTCCACAATGTGGAAATGGCCGAAGTCTTTGCCAAGAGCGAAGTCAAGGTGTGGGAATGCCGCAACTGCGGCCACATCGTAGTGGGAACTTCCGCTCCGGAAGTCTGCCCCACCTGCAATCATCCCCAGAGCTATTTTGAGGTCCGCTGCGAAAACTACTAAAGCGGAGGCTCCTCTTTTCGCGGAAGAAACCGGCGTGGCATGCCACGCCGGTTTCTTCCGCCTCTTTTTCAATCGATCCGGCTCACCTGGAAGCCCTGCCGCCTCACAGCCTCCGCCAGGTCCTCATCCTCCGGGATCTCCTCCAAGCCCGTAAAGACCTCGATCCACCCCTTTTCCGGCCTGACCTGGACTTCTTCCACGCCTTTTACCTGCATGAGCGCGGTCCGCAGCGCTTCCGCTCTGCCGCCCTCCTCCAGGCCCTCTGCCGCCACCACCTTGTAATCCAGCCTCTCGATCTTAAAGATGACCGGCCTGGTCCCGTCGTTGCAGCAGGCGATCATGATCCTCTCGTCCCTGGTCCAGTTCCGCATGATGCTCCCGCCCTGAAGAGCCGTATAGATATAGCGGCTTATGCAGTCCCACGCCTCCCCGCACTGGGTCCCGTTCCCCGTAAGCCAGAACGTATCCTCATCTCCGTACCGTTCAAACAGGAACGTATCTCCCACATGATAAAACGGACATTCTCCCGAATGTGGGTCCGCCAGGTACTGCTCCTGGTAGTCGGCAAAGCATTTCTTTTCCAAAACCGTCACTCTGCATTTGTGCTGCATGATCCCATCTCCTTCTCTTTCTCCTCTCCCGCGAAACGCCGGATCCAGCCTGAAGCCCACTGCAAAAGGAGCCCGGAAGCTACGTCAAACTCCTCCCTGGACAGCTCTTCCCTATCCCGGATCCTGGCTCCCCTTTCCAGTATGGACCTGTCCTCCTCCTCCAGCCGGGAGGCCAGCTCCTCTCTTTTTCTCTCATAGCTGCCTGTCCGGAGGAACGAGACCGCCTGGAGGGTGAAAACGGCCGACTTATAGAGAGCCTTCAGGATCCCGGAATCCTTTTCGTGGACCATATTGTGGGCGCACATATGATACACATTGCAGGCGCCCGTATGGACCGCCCTCCAGACGTCTTCCCGCCGTATGCGGTCCGCCAGGGGCTCCAGAGTCCCTTTGAGCGGCACCGTGTCCTGGTAAAACTGGAACAGATCGGAAGGCTCCCAGGCCAAAAGCTCCTCCCGGCCGCTGATGAAGCCGCATACCCTCTCCCGCTCCGGAAGTCCGTCCAAAAGGCGGCTGCAGGCTTCCAGATCCGCTGCCTCTGCCCGATCCAGGATCAAAACCGCGTCAATATCGCTGCGCTCCGTGGCTTCGCCGCGCCCGAAGCTGCCCTGGATCCCCAGGAACCAGACTCTGCCGCTAAACTGCGCTTCCACCGCTTCCTGCCATTTCCCCAGCCAGTCCGTTATGGAAAAATTCATATCCCGCACCTCCTCTGTCTTCTGTCTAGGATCCATTATACAGGACGGCGGCAGATCTGACAAATGAAACCGGCTGAGCCTGCCGAAAGACAGGAGCCCCATGAGACATACCAGGAGACCGCTGGGGATCAGCACCCAGTAAACGCTGCCGGAAAACCGGTCCAAAAGGGTTCCGTACAGGATCTGTCCCACCGGCTGGGCGCACAGAGACAGCGTGTACATATAAGACATGACCCTGCCCATGAGCCGCTCCGGCGTGCGCTTCTGGATCAGGGAAACGGCATAGGCTGAGAAAAAGCTGCAGCCCATCTGGCAGGAGCAGAACATCAGCAGCAGGATGGAATACCTGGCCCATACGCCGAGGGGCAGCAGAAAAGCCAGTCCGCAGGGGATCAGGCAGGCTCCGACTCCCGTCAGGACCGTAGAGAGCCATCTGGGCGTCAGTTTTCTGGCCAGGACCGCGGCCCCCAGGCCGCCCAGGATGGCGGCGGCGCCCATGGCGCTCTCGGCCGCTCCGTAGTACCCGGCCGAAAGCCCCAGCACCGTCCGCACCAGATAGGGAAATCCCACCACTGCCGCCCCCGCCACAAACATGCTTACCGCCGCCGCCAGCAGCAGGAGCTTCAGGATCCCCGGCTCCTCCCGACGGAGAAACGCTGCTCCGGCGGAAAAATCCTCCCGCACGCTCCTCCGGGCCTGCTGTCCGGCCTCTCTCTTCTCCAGCCGGATAAAGCACTCCAGAACAGCCGTCAGCCCAAAGCAGGCCGCCGTTCCGTAAAACACAGGCCGTATGCCGAAAGCCGTATAAAAAAGAGCTCCCAGGAAGGGCGCCGCCAGGGAAACCAGGGAGGAGACCTGGCTGACCGCCGCGTTTCCTTTTATCAGATTGTCGCCGGACAGCAGCTGAGGGATGCACGCCTGCACCGTAGGGGACTCAAAGGCCGCCAGTACCGAAAGGACCATCTGCAGGACGCTGATGACCAGGATCTCCCGCCCGAGGGACAGAAAAAGGCCAGCCGCCAGCACGGCCGCGCCGGAGACCGCATCCAGCGACACCATGATGCGCCTGCGGTCCGCCCTGTCGGCCAGAACTCCTCCAAAAGGCGCGCACAGGATCAGCGGCACCATGGACAGGGCCAGGACTCCCGCGAAGACAGAGGCGGAGCCGGTCCGTTCCAGCACATACATGGACAGGGCAAATTTCAGCGTATAATTTCCGGTCAGGGAACAGATCTGTCCCAGGAGCAAAAAAACGAAATTCTTTGTAAAAAGCTTCTGTTTCATGGATCTCCTTTCTGCGTGAACAGTTTTTAATACCGTACGTCGGTATGTATATCAGCAACAAAATACGGTATCTGAAATACCGCGAAAACGAATGTCTGTTCAAGCAAAGCTCTCTTCCGGCGTGACGGTCCTGCGCGCCGGATCCCGGATCTTTCGCCTGGAAAGCCGCAGGGATCCCCGGGGCGGGAGCTCCCCCGCCCCGCGCGGACTTTCTTTTATCCCTGATCTGGCTCGGGGATCTGGTCAAAGAATTCCTCCACCAGCTTGTAAATGGAAGCATCCATCAAAGGAACGCCCATCTTTTCCAGCATGTCGCCCAGGAAATAGAATTTGCGCTTCATCTCTTCCTTGGTGGCGGGAAACACCGAGGGAAGCAGCCACAGGCTGGTGAGTAACGGAAGCAGCTCCGATATTTCTCTGGCATACTCCGTGTGAAGGGAACCGTCCCGGTTTCCTTCTTCCAGAAGCTCCCGGAAGTAAGGAGTCAGGACGCGCCTGTTGGACTCGATCATCTCAGCCAGGAGCCTGGGATTCCTGGTGATGGGAATGGACTGGATGGTCATGCGGAGGCGGGACGGATCCGCCTGGTTGAGACACACCGTCTCCCGCAGCTTCTGGAGTCCATTGAGATCGGAACGGCCGCGGACCGCCTCAAAGGGATTATCGGCGAAGAACATCCTGTCTCCCACTGCGTCCATGATCTCTTCCTTGGACTTGAAATGATGGTAGACAGCCCCCTTGGACAGGCCGTCCAGCTCATTGACGATGTCCTGGATGGTGGTAGCGTCATACCCCTTTTCCAGAAATAGCTTCTGGGCCGCATCCAGGATCTTCTCCACCGTCACCTCCGGATATTTGTTCCGGGCCATTTGCCTCACCTCTTCATTTACATACATTCGTTATGTATCTATTATACAGACCGGAACGGTCTCTGTCAACTGCCAGGATCCCGCCGCTACTGGATCAGCATGGCGTCGCCGAAGCTGAAAAACCGGTACCGTTCCCGGACCGCTTCCTCGTAAGCCGCCAGGATATGCTCCCTGCCGGCCAGCGCCGACACCAGCATCACCAGCGTGGACTGGGGCAGATGGAAATTGGTGATCAGCGCATCAACGCATTTAAACCGGTACCCGGGATAGATGAAAATATCGGTCCATCCGCTTCCGGCTTCCAAATGTCCGTTTTCGTCCGCCGCCGATTCCAGAGTCCGGCAGCTGGTGGTCCCCACCGCGATGACCCTGTGTCCCGTCTCCCTGGCCCTGTTGATCTTCTCAGCCTCCTCCTGTTCAATACGGTAAAACTCCGAGTGCATATGATGCTCCTCGATCTTCTCCACCTTGACCGGCCGGAAGGTGCCCAGACCCACATGGAGCGTCACGCTGGCGATCTCCACCCCCTTGGCCCGGATCTGTTCCAAAAGCGCTTCCGTGAAGTGGAGACCGGCCGTCGGAGCCGCCGCAGATCCGTCATACTTGGCGTAGACCGTCTGATACCGGTTCTTATCCTTCAGAGGATGGGTGATATAAGGCGGCAGAGGCATCTGTCCCAGCCGGTCCAGGATCTCCTCAAAGATCCCCTCATAGGAAAACTGGATCAGACGGTTTCCTTCCTCCGCCACATCCACCACAGTCCCTTTTAAAAGCCCGTCGCCAAAGGAGAGGACTGTTCCCGGCTTTGCCTTCTTCCCCGGCCTGGCCAGAGTCTCCCAGATGTTGTTTTCCCTTCTCTTTAGGAGCAGGATCTCGATGGAAGCCCCCGTCCCCTCCTTGACTCCGAAAAGCCGGGCCGGGATCACCTTGGTATTGTTGATGACCAGGCAGTCTCCCGGCCTCAGCTCTTCTGTAATATCCCGGAAGACCTTGTGGCGGATCTCCCCCGTCTCCTTATCCAGGATCATCAGCCGGGAAGCGCTCCTGTCCTCCAGGGGATCCTGGGCGATCAGCTCCTCCGGCAGCTCATAGTTAAAATCTTTTACATCCATGTTTCACGTTCTCCTTCTCACTGATGAGCAGGCCCCAGAAAAGGGTGCCCCGAAGGCCTCTGCCTTCTGGACACCCTTCTGCGGTCTTATCCAGTCCCTCTGAGACCACTACGGCTCGTTGGTGGTCAGATACTCAGAGGCGATATAACAAGTCTCTCCGTTGTATTCCACGCGGCTCCAGCTGTCATTGTAGCCGGTACGGCGGATGGACTGGCCTCCTGCCAGCCTTCCCACCGCTTCACCGCCCTCCTCGGGCGTGCTGCGGATGTTGACATTCTGCGTGGCATAGACCGTCTCGTCTACAGACGTAAAGCTGCTGTCTCCCTCTGCCTGGCTCTCCGGTCCGTTCTCCGTCAGATACCCCGCCGCGATATAGCAGGTCTCTCCGTTGAACTCCACACGGCTCCAGTTGTCGTTGTACCCGGTACGATGGACAGACTGGCCGCCGGCCAAGGTGCCGACAACCTCTCCATCCGCGCTGGGCGTCCTGCGGACCCGGACATTCTCCGTGGCGTATACAGTCTCGTCCACTTCCGTGAAGGAGCTGTCATCCACGGTGCCGGTGGTCTCCGGCGCTTCGCTGCTCTCCGGAGCCTCGCTGGAAGTCTCCGCCGTCTCGCTGCTGCTCTCGGAAGACTCTGCGGGATCCTCGCCGTACAGACGTCTGACCAGGGAATTCAGATCCTCATCGCCGGCCATGGCCTCCGTCAGGCGCCGGTCCACTTCCGTCCGCAGAGCCTGGACGTCCTCTCTGGCATTGACCTCCTCCATGTAGGAAGCCACTTCATTGTCCGTCCCCACGTCCTCGTTGTAAATGTACATCCCGCCTTCGTCATTGGTGCAGATATACAGACGGATCAGGCTGGGGGCCGGAGTCTCCACGTTGAGGAACTTCATATCATAGGACACATAGACGATATAAGTGCCCTCGATGAGCCCGTCCACCGTATAGCAATTGATATTTTCATATCCTTCCACATACTCCCGCTCTGCCTGCAGCTGCTCCTCGGAGAACTCCTCGGCGGAGTAGATCAGCTTGGACAAAGCCTCCACGTCGCAGTCGCTGACCGCGGTGAAGTACGCCTCCACCAGTTCGTTTACCTGAGAATTGGTATTGGCCTCCAGGGAAGTCCCCTGGCTCTCCTGGCCGGAAGGATCCACATTGATCACCGTGGGATCTCCGTTCTCTCCGTTTCTTCCAAGGCGGCCCACCACCAGGATCACGACTACCACCACCAGGATCAGCACCAGCGCCATGATGATATATTTGGAATATAACTGCAAAAATTCGACAAAGGAATTCTTTTTCTTTCTCTTCCGGCGAGGACTCTCTTCCTCTTTTTTCTCCGGTTTCTTTTGCCAAGATTTCAGTTCGTCCATCGAAACGCCTCCTTTATTGACAGACAGCCGACATGGCACCATTTTGAACATGTGTACATAATAACAAAAAAACCGGGAAAAAGCAACCTGGTCATAATTTTTTAATTTTTTTAAATTTCCTCTTGCTCTTCTGGCGTAAATGATGTAGAATATTCCTCGATGGACTTGATATGCACCTGTAGCTCAGTGGATAGAGCAGTGGCCTCCGGAGCCACGTGCGGTGGTTCGATTCCACTCAGGTGCAGTCCTTCTTTTT
>CAJFUL010000082.1 GCA_904420245.1 Candidatus Paralachnospira avium | reverse complement strand
GCCAAAGACGAGGAACGAATGAAACGCACCTCCGGCCGCAACTCGGCAGTGACCAACGCGGTGGTACTGGCCTTTGACTTAATCATGCTGTTTGTGTCCGCCCTGCTCTGCCAAAGCGGTACCGTGGGCTTTGACGGGGTACTGATCCCCACCATCGCCCTCTTTTCCTCCTTTGGCCCGGCCCTTGCGCTGGCGGCGCTGGGCAGCACCCTGCAGAACACCTTTGCGGCGGGCAACCGGGTGCTGGATATCCTGGACGAAACGCCGGCGGTGAAGGAAGTTTCCGGAAAACCGGAAGTTGCCTTTACCGGCGCTACGGCGGAGCAGGTTGCCTTTTCCTACGGGAGCGAAACCATCCTTTCGGATATATCGCTGAAGATACCGGAACACAGCGTCGTGGGTATTGTAGGGCGCAGCGGCAGCGGGAAGTCCACTTTGCTCAAGCTGTTCATGCGGTTTTGGGATGTGCAGCAGGGCAGCGTAACGCTTTCCGGCACAAGGGTTGCGGACATCAATACGAAGAATCTGCGAGAGATGGAGAGTTTCGTCACCCAGGAAACCCACCTGTTCCACGACAGCATCAAAAACAACCTGCGGATCGCCAGGCTGGACGCCACAGACGAGGAAATCGAGGCTGCCTGCAGGAAGGCCTCGGTGCATAATTTTATCATGACGCTGCCGCAGGGCTATGATACCCCGGTAGGAGAGCTGGGGGACACCTTATCCGGCGGAGAACGCCAGCGGCTGGGCCTGGCAAGAGCTTTCCTGCACGACGCGCCTTTTTTACTGCTGGACGAACCCACCAGCAACCTGGACAGCTTAAACGAAGCGGTCATCTTAAAATCTCTCCACGGGGAACGGGAGGGCAAGACGGTGGTGCTGGTCTCCCACCGCCGGTCCACCATGCGGATCGCGGACACCGTTTATTCGATTGAGCATGGAAGAATGAGCTGAAGAAAGAGGTACATAAATGAAAGTAAAACGGCTGATATTTTTGATCCTGGGCTTTCTCTGCCTGGGGCTTGGCTGCGTGGGGGTGGCGCTGCCCATCCTGCCCACCGTCCCCTTTTTCCTGGCGACGGTGTTCTGCTTCGCCAACTCCTCCCGGAGGCTTCACGACTGGTTTGTGGATACAAGGCTCTATAAAAAGCATCTGGAATCCTTTGTAAAGAAAAAGGGAATGACGGTGCGGACAAAGCTGGGAATCATCATCCCGGTGACGCTGGTGATGGGAACCGGTTTTTTTATGATGCTGCGGGCGGGGGTGCTTGTGCCCGGCATCATTCTGGCCATCGTCTGGGTCTGCCATATCGTTTATTTTGTGTTTGGGGTAAAGACCATCCGGGCGGTATGATCGGACCGTTCCGGAAAGAGGAAGACAGGAGATCCTGCGCGGGCCGCGGTCTCAGACCAGCAGGCTCCGCACCTGTTCTTCCGTCCAGTAGGTGAGCTGGATCTCTTTGGGAGGATGGTAAAAAGCCATGAAGGTCTCCTTTCCTGTCAATCGCTGTCTTTATTATCGAACAAATGTTCATAAAAATCAATGGGAACTGCTGGAAGCTTGAAAAGGGAAACCGGGATATGGTATAATATCGGCAGCAGAAAGCATTCGCGGGAGGTGTGCAGATGAAATACGATTTTGAGTCCATCATCGATCGGCGCGGGATGGATGCCATGGCGATAGAGGATCTGGGAAAGCTGCCGGGCTTCAGTCCCGAGCCGCCGGAAGCGGGATTTGACCTGATCCCCATGTGGGTCGCGGATATGAATTTTGCCACGGCGCCGTCGATCCCGGAGGCCATGATCCGGCGGGCGTCCCATCCTCTCTACGGTTACTTTTCCCCGTCGCAGGAGTACTACGACAGCATCATCCGGTGGCAGGAGACGCGCAACGGAGTCCGGGGCCTGACAAGAGAGCACATCGGATATGAGAACGGAGTGCTGGGCGGCCTCATCAGCGCCATGAACGTGTTTTGCTCCAGGGGAGATAAGGTGCTGGTCCACAGCCCTACTTATGTGGGCTTTACCAACAGTCTCCATGACAATGGATATGAGATCGTGCTGAGCCCGCTGAAGCAGGATCAGGACGGGATCTGGCGCATGGATTATCTGGATATGGAAGAAAAGTTAAAGACCCAGAACATCCATGCGGCGGTGTTCTGTTCGCCTCACAACCCGACGGGCCGGGTCTGGGAGAGGCAGGAGCTGGAAAGGGCCATGGAGCTGTTCCGGAAATATGACGTATATGTGATCTCGGATGAGATCTGGTCGGACATCCTCCTGGACGGAGCCCGCCATATCCCGACCCAGAGCGTCTCAGAGGACGCCAGGAGGCGGACGGTGGCCCTCTATGCTCCCAGCAAGACGTTCAATCTGGCGGGGCTCATCGGCAGCTACCACATCATATATGATAAGTGGATCCGGGACAGGGTGGAGAAGGAGTCTGCTCTGTGCCATTATAATTCCATGAACGTTCTTTCCATGCACGCGCTGATCGGAGCTTATTCGCCGGAGGGACAGGAATGGACGGACGAGCTGTGCCGGGTGCTGACGGGAAATGTGGACACGGCCTGCCGCTACATCAGGGAGTATTTCCCCGGCGTGGAAGTTTCCAGGCCCCAGGGCACTTATGTGCTGTTCTTGGACTGCACAGGATGGTGCAGGGAGCATGGGATGACCATTGAGGAGCTGCTGAGGGCAGGATGGCGGGTGGGCGTCGCCTGGCAGGACGGGCGCCAGTTCCACGGGCCCTGCCATATCCGGATGAACCTGGCCCTTCCCCTGTCCAGGGTGGAAGAGGCTTTGGAACGCCTTAGAAAATATGTATTTTGTGGGAGGGAGAAAGTATGAAGAAGCAGATCATCGAGATCCTGCAGAAGCAGGAAGAGCTTTTGTGGTTTGACGCCTTTGACGGCGACACGGCATGGGATCTGGGCTGTTTTATGGTGCGGCAGGCAAAGGAGCAGGGGATCCGCATCGCCGTCTGCATCCGTCTGAACAATGGATGCAGGCTGTTCCAGTATGTGCCGGTGGGGACCGGGATCTCCAACCAGTCCTGGATGGAGCGGAAGTATGAGACGGTGAAGCGCATGGAGAGGAGCTCGCTCCTGAGCCGCTATGTGCTGGAGTCGAAGGAGCAGACTTTGGCGGATCACGGCACGTCGGAAGCGGAGTGCACTCTGTATGGCGGCGGATTTCCCATCCGGGTCCGCGGCGTAGGCGTCATCGGCGTCCTCACAGTCTCGGCGCTGCCCCATGAGGAAGATCATGAGTTCATCGTAGGATGCCTGGAGAAATATCTCAAGGCAGAAAATGTCCCTCATTTATTTTAAGAGCAAGGAGCCGGTATGGATATTATTGGATATTTGACGGAAGCCACCAGGGCCGGGGCCTCCGATGTGTTCATCGTGGTGGGAAGGCCTCTCTCGGTGAAGATCAACGGGATCCTGAAGGAGATCACGGACACGCCCCTTAAGCCGGCTGACACAGAGCAGATGATCGACGGGATCTACAGTCTGGACGGAAACCGGGATCAGAAAAGGCTCCGGGAAAAGGGAGACGACGACTTTTCCTTTGCCATCCGGGGCGTTTCCCGGTTCCGGGTCAGCGTCTATAAGCAGAGGGGAACGCTGGCGGCGGTGGTCCGCGTGATCACGTTCCAGATCCCGGAACCGGAGGCGCTGGGGATCGGACCGGAGGTCATGACTCTGGCGGATTATACAAAGGGTCTGGTGCTGGTGACGGGACCGGCTGGCAGCGGGAAGTCCACCACGCTGGCCTGCATCATCGACAGGATCAATTCTTCCAGGGAGGATCATATCATCACCCTGGAGGATCCTTTGGAGTTCCTGCACTCCCATAAAAAGAGCATTGTGAGCCAGCGGGAGGTGGGATCGGATACCTCCAGCTACCTGTCCGCGCTACGGGCAGCTCTCCGGCAGAGCCCCGACGCGATCCTGCTGGGAGAGATGCGGGATTATGAAACCATCCAGGTGGCCATGACGGCGGCGGAGACGGGACATCTGATCCTGTCCACGCTCCATACCATCGGAGCGGCCAATACCATCGACAGGATCATCGACGTATTCCCGCCCAACCAGCAGAGGCAGATCGCCGTACAGCTCTCCATGGTGCTGCGGGCGGTGGTGTCCCAGCAGCTGGTGCCTTCCGTGGATGGAAAGCTGATCCCGGTATTTGAGAGGATGACGGTGACGCCTGCCATCCGGAATATGATCCGGGAAAACAAGATCCACCAGATCGACGGAGCCGTCTACGCATCGGGAGCCAGAGAGATGCTCTCCATGGACAGCAGTCTCTTGTCTCTTTATAAGAACGGGAGGATCACGGCGGACACGGCCTTGCAGCACGCGGCGAATCCAGAGCTGCTCTCTAAAAAACTGTAAAAAGCCCTTTGAAAATTTCCGGAAAATCCGGTATGAGGTAAAGTATG
>CAJFUL010000081.1 GCA_904420245.1 Candidatus Paralachnospira avium | reverse complement strand
GGACTCATACCAGAAGTCGTAGTTTCCGGCGTAGAGCTGGATCTTGGCATAGTCGATGTCGGCGATATGGGTGCAGACCTTGTTGAGGAAGTACCGGTCATGGGACACCACGATCACGGTGTTGTCAAAGTTGATGAGGAACTCCTCCAGCCAGGCGATGGCATCCAGATCCAGATGGGTGGTGGGCTCGTCCAAGAGCAGGATGTCCGGATTTCCGAAGAGGGCCTGGGCCAAGAGCACCTTCACCTTGTCGTTTCCAGTGAGGTCCTTCATCAGGCTGTAGTGGAGGTCGGTGGAGACGCCCAGTCCGTTTAAGAGGGTGGCGGCGTCGGATTCGGCCTCCCAGCCGTTCATATTGGCAAATTCCGCTTCCAGCTCCGCGGCCTTGATGCCGTCCTCGTCGGAGAAGTCCGGCTTCGCGTAGATGGCGTCCTTTTCCTTCATGATCTCCACCAGACGGGGGTTTCCCATCATGACCGTGTCCAGGACTACGCAGTCGTCATATTTAAAATGGTCCTGCTGCAAGAAAGAGAGCCTCTGGCCGGGCGTGATGGACACGTCCCCCTTGCTGGGCTCCAGCTGGCCGGAAAGGATCTTTAAAAAGGTGGATTTTCCGGCTCCGTTGGCTCCGATGAGACCGTAGCAGTTCCCTTCTGTAAATTTGATGTTCACATCCTCGAAGAGGGCCTTCTTGCCCAGACGGAGGGTGACATTATTGGCACTAATCATAAACAGTTCCTTTCTTATAGAAAAAAGCCTGCGCCGCCTGTGGGCGGCCATACTGCAACATTCTATATTTTACAGGAAAATCCGTAATTTGCAAGAGGAAGTTTTCATCTGTCCATCTGCAAATCCAGTGGAATTGACAGAGGGAGTATGATATACTTTCTAGGAAGGAACAGGAGGAATAGGATGAAGAAGATGATTTCCTGGAATGTCAACGGCCTGCGGGCATGTGTGACAAAGGGGTTTATGGATTATTTTACGGAAGCCGACGCGGATATATTCTGTCTCCAGGAGACGAAGCTCCAGGAGGGGCAGATCGAGCTGGCGCTTCCCGGCTATTTCCAGTATTGGAACTACGCGAAAAAGAAGGGATATTCCGGCACGGCAGTCTTTGCCAAGGAGGAGCCGCTCTCCGTCTCCTACGGAATCGGAGCGGAGGAGCACGACGGGGAGGGCAGGGTCATCACCCTGGAATATCCGGAGTATTTTCTGGTGACCTGCTATACGCCCAACTCTCAGAATGAGCTCCTGCGGCTTCCCTACCGGATGGAGTGGGAGGACGCCTTCCTTTCTTATCTGAAGGGACTGGAGGAAAAGAAGCCGGTGATCTTCTGCGGGGACCTGAACGTGGCCCACAGGGAGATCGACCTGAAAAATCCCAAGACCAACCGGAAGAACGCGGGCTTTACCGATGAGGAACGGGCCAAGTTCACGGCCATTTTGGAGGCCGGGTTCATCGATACCTTCCGGTATTTTTATCCGGACAGGGAGGGGATCTACTCCTGGTGGTCCTACCGGTTTAAGGCCAGGGAGAAAAACGCCGGGTGGCGCATCGACTATTTCTGCGTGTCGGGATCCTTAAAGGACAGGCTCTTGGGCGCGGATATCCACACCGAGGTGATGGGCTCCGATCACTGCCCCGTGGAACTGGACATAGATCTGTGAATATATCCGGCAGGAAGCCGGGGAAAGAGAGGACAGCCGTGGCTAAGATACAGGTTATGGCAGAAGAGGGCAGGCCGTTCCCGCTGGGGGCGCGGACAGAGGGAGACCGCGTCCATATCGCGTTTGCCTCCGGGGAAGAGGGAGAGGCCTGTCTCCATCTCTACAGGAGAGGACAGGAGGAAGAGGCCCTGGCGCTGGTCTTTCCCGAAGGGAACAGGCTGGGAGACATCCGGTATATGACGGTATCCGGCATCCGTCCCGACAGGTATGAGTACAGCCTGTCGGTGGGAGGAAAGGAGATCGCGGACGGATATGCCGCCTTATCGGCAGGACGGGACAAGTGGGGAGTACCGGGGCGGCGGGACCGCTACCGTTTTCCCGCGGAGGAGTTTGACTGGGGAGAGGATGCGAGGCCCGGGATCCCGCTTTCCGATACGGTGATCTACAGGCTCCATGTGAGGGGGTTCACGAAGCATCCTTCTTCCGGAGTGAAGCATAAGGGGACCTTTGCCGGGGTCCTGGAAAAGATCCCTTATCTGAAGGAGCTGGGGGTTACCATGGCGGAGCTCATGGTCCCCACGGATTTTTACGAAGCGCCTCCGGAAAAGGGGCAGGAGGAGAGCGGGACCGGGAGCGGACAGGCCCCGGCGGCCGGCCCCGCAAAGGTGAACTACTGGGGGTACGGCCCATCCCTCTGCTTTGCTCCCAAGGCATCCTTCGGAGAGCGGGGAAGGGACGCCGGCGTCCAGTTCAAGGAGCTGGTGAAGGCTTTCCATGAAAACGGCCTGGAGGTGGCTGTGGAGCTCTATTTCGAGCCGGGACAGGGGACGGCTTTCCAACTGGACTGCCTGCGCCACTGGGTCTATGAATACCATGTGGACGGGATCCACGGGGCGGGAGCCTTTGACTCCAGGGCGGCCCTGGAGGATCCGGTCCTCTCCGGCGTCAAGCTGTTCTCCGGCGATATGGACGGGGGAAAACGGGCAGCCTCCTACCGGGATGATTTCCAGAACGATATGCGGAAATTCCTGAAGGGAGACGAGGACTGCCTGCGCTCCGTGGCTTATCAGATGAGGACCGGGGGAAAGGTCAATTTTATGGCCAATACCAACGGCTTTACCATGATGGATATGGTGTCCTACGACAGGAAGCACAACGAGGACAACGGAGAAAAGGGCAAGGACGGCCCCAACTATAACTACAGCTGGAACTGCGGCGCCGAGGGACCGGTGAAGAAGCGGAAGATCATGGAGCTTCGCAGGCGCCAGCTGAGGAACGCCTGGGTGTTTTTGACGGTGGCCCAGGGGATCCCGCTAATCCTGGCGGGAGATGAGTTTGGAAACTCCCAGTATGGAAACAACAACGCCTACTGCCAGGACAATCCTGTGGGCTGGGTGGAATGGAAGAAGGGGCGGATCCCCGGGGAGATCCAGGAGTTTGCCCGCTATATGCTCTCCTTCCGCAGGGCGCATCCCATGCTGCGAAAAGGCGGAAAACTGCGGGAGGCCGACTATCTGGGCGCCGGCTGCCCGGACTTTTCCGTCCATGGAGAGGCCCCCTGGTTTCCCCAGTATGACAGCTACAGGCGGCAGCTGGCCTTCCTCTACTGCGGCAAGTTCGCGGGGGAGGAAGAGGACAGCGACCTTTATGTGATGTTCAATATGCACTGGGAGCCCCATGCTTTCGCCCTTCCTCATACGGAGGGCGCCTGGCGGATCGCCGTGGATACGGCCAGGGAAGCGAGCAACGGGATCTGCGGGCAGCTCCTTTCGCCGGAGCAGAAGGAACTTTCTCTGGAGCCCAGGAGCGCGGTGATCCTGGTGTCGGAGAGGTGATGGACTTGGAAAAGAAACGAGGCCTGAGCGGACAGGCTCTTAAGTGGATCGCGGCCGTGGCCATGCTGGCGGATCATGTGGGGATCCTGCTGGCCTTCCGGGCGCCCTACTATCTCTGGTGGGGGCTGCGGGTCTTTGGCAGGATCGCGTTCCCGCTGTTCTGCTTCCTTCTGGTGGAAGGCTTTTATCATACGAGGGATGTGAAGAAATATCTGCTGCGGCTGGGGATCTTCGCCCTGATCTCGGAAGTACCCTTCGACCTGTTTCTCTATGGGGAACCGGTGTACTGGGGTTATCAGAATGTGATGATCACGCTGTTCATCGGCCTGCTCCTCTTGTATTTATACAATGGATTCCTGGCCAAGGTGCAGCCCATCTACGCGCTGATGACGCTGGTGTCCATGCTCTGTCTGGCCTTTGTGGTCAGGTGCGATTACGGCGCCGAAGGAGTGCTCATCATCTTTCTGTTTTACTTCTTCCGGTACCGTCCCCTCCCCCTGTTCCTGACGGTGGGGCTGGTGATGGTGCTCATGGGGAGCATCGAGCCCTTCGCGGTGCTTTCTTTTCTGCCGATCCTGTTTTACAGCGGGGAAAAGGGAGGCCGGGAACCGGCGGGCGAGACAGCGCGGCAGATCCGCAAATACGGCTTTTACTGCTTTTATCCGGCCCATATGCTGATCCTGGCGGGGATCCGGATCTTTATATTGCAATAAAATCATACATCAGGAAAGGACTGGAAACGATATGACGGCAAAGCGAAAAGGAATTTTGGTGGCCGGGACTCTGACCCTGGACCTGACGCCGAAATTTGAGAGCGCGAAGAAATTCAAGACTGTGGACGAAGTTTTTGTTCCGGGCAAGGTGATCCATGTGGACGGCATGGACATCCATCCCGGCGGAGCCGCTTCCAATACGGGGCTGGGTCTCAAGGTGCTGGGCGCCGATGTGCGCATCGTGGGCAAGATAGGAAAAGATGCCCTGGGAGATCTGGTCCGCCGGTTTTATGACCGCTACGGGGCGGCGGAGGATCTCATCGTGGATGAGGGGATCTCCACCTCCTACTCCATTGCCCTGACGCCTCCCGGCATTGACCGGATCTTCCTCCACGATCCCTGCGCGGGAAATACTTTCCGCAAGGACGACATTGCCCGCCGGTTTTATGAGGAGGCTGCCATCTTTCACTACGGATATCCTCCGGTGAGCCGGCTGCTCTATCTGGACGGCGGGGCGGAATGCATCGCCATGCTGAAGGAAGCCAGGGAGGCGGGAGCCGCCACTTCCGTGGATATGTGCGCGGTGGATCCGGACTGCGAGAGCGGACAGCTGGACTGGAAAAAGATCATCGAGGATATGTGCCCCCATGTGGATTTCTTTGAGCCCAGCATTGAAGAGCTGATGTTTTATCTGGACCGGGAAAAATATGACGGATACTATGAAGAGGCAGAAAACGGCGATATGATCGGCCGGCTGGATCTGGAGGAGGATGTGAAGCCTCTGGCAGAAAAGCTGCTGGATTGGGGAGCCGGGATCGTGCTGGTGAAGTGCGGATACAGAGGCCTTTATCTGGCGGCGTCTGACAAAGAGCGGCTGGCTAGGATCGGCGGCGGCCTGTCCTTAGACGCAGCGGACTGGGCAGGAAAGCGGCATTTTGAGAGGAGCTATGTGCCGGGCAGAGTGCTCTCCGGCACCGGAGCGGGAGACACCACCATCGCCGCCTTCCTCTATGCGGTGACCCTGGGGTATCCCTCTGGGCGCTGCATGGAGCTGGCGGCGGCGACGGGAGCCACCTGCGTGGAAGCTTACGATGCCCTGAGCGGCCTTAAGAGCTTTGAAGAGCTGGAAAAAAAGATCGATGCCGGATGGGCGAAACAGCCGCTCACTGAGGATAGATAAGATGCTCTTCGGAGATGTCTTCCAGGACATTCTCCAGGAACCGCTTGGCCAGATAGTTGGCCATGGGCAGGTTCATATCCATATAATTTCCACAGTCCCTGGCCCTGGCGCCGGGGACTTCTCCGCTGAAATCCCGGATAAAGGCAAACATCTCCTTCATCAGAGGGATGATGTCCCTGGAATCGTATTCTCCCGCCAGGAGGAGATAGAAGCCGGTGCGGCAGCCCATGGGGCCGAAGTAGATTGTCTTCTCTCCGTAGACCGGGTGATTCCGCAGGAAGGTGGCGCCCAGGTGCTCGATGGTGTGGATCTCCGCCGTATTCATGACCGGTTCATAGTTGGGACGGGTCATGCGGATGTCGAAGGTGGTGATGACGGAATCTCCCGCCTTATCCCTTCTGGATACATAGACGCCCGGCAGGAGAGCCAGGTGGTTTACGGTAAAGCTGGCGATCTTTTTCATATCTGATAAACTCCTTTTCTTGATCTTAAATGGTATAAACTATGGAAGGAACCGGAGGCTTATGTCCATGGCCTTCACGCTGTGGGTCAGGGCGCCGATGCTGATGAGATCCACTCCTGTTTCCGCGATCCTCCGCAGCTCCCGCGCGTCCCTGTCTCCCATATTTCCAGAAGCCTCGGTGACGGCTCTGCCTCCGATGCAGGATACGGCCTCCGCCATGGCAGGAAGACTCATGTTGTCCAGCATGATGATGTCGGCTCCGGCGGCCAGGGCTTCTTTCACCTGCTCCAGGTTCTCCGTCTCCACCTCGATCTTCAAGGTGTGGGGAGCCCGTTTCCTGGCCATGGCCACGGCGGCGCGAATCCCTCCCGCGGCGGCGATATGGTTGTCCTTGATGAGGATGCCGTCGGAGAGTCCGAACCGGTGATTGACGCCGCCGCCGGCCCGGACCGCGTATTTTTCCAAGGCCCGCAGACCGGGAGTGGTCTTCCTGGTGTCGGTGATCCTGGCCTTCGTGCCGGAGACGGCTTCCACAGCCAGAGCCGTCCGGGAGGCGATGCCCGACAGATGCTGGAGGAGATTCAGGCCGGTCCGCTCTCCGGAGAGGATGGTCTTCGCGTCTCCCGATACGGAGGCGAGGATCTCACCTTTTTTCACGCTTTCTCCGTCCTCTTTATGGGAGGTGAAGACGACGTCTCCTCCCAGACGCTCAAAGACCAGGGAACACAGCTTCAGGCCGCACAGGACGCCGTCCTCCTTGGCCAGGTAGTTTCCCGTCACTTTCGTACCGGGAGGGACCGCGGCCTCCGTGGTCAGGTCTCCGCTTCCCAGGTCCTCCGTCAGGGCGGCGTCGATGATCCGGAGCGCTTCGTGTAAGATCCAGAGATCCTTCATGTTCGTATCCTCCTTCTGTCCTTTTAAGCCAGGATCTTTTTTTCCTTACGATTATAGCACAGCCGGGAGGGGATTTCCATACGGTTGACATGAAGTTGCGGGGATGTTACACTAAAACTTAGTGCGAAGGGGCGAAAAGCCCGGCGGCAGGCGCGTGTACGCAGGGACCGTGCGGACTGCCGGCCCATATGGAACGGAGGAGATTTTATGATAGACGGGAAGAAGACGCTGTTCAGCGGTATGCAGGCCACAGGGAACCTGACCCTGGGAAATTATCTGGGAGCCCTCAAGAACTGGGTGACCATCAGCGACGAGTATAATTGTTTTTACAGTGTGGTGGATCTCCATTCCATCACGGTGCGGCAGGATCCGGCCACGCTGCGCAAAAGAGCCAGGACGCTCCTGACGCTCTATATCGCCGCCGGACTGGACCCTGTGAAGAACTGCATTTATTACCAGTCCCATGTGTCGGCCCATGCGGAGCTGGCCTGGATCTTAGACTGCTTCACTTATATGGGCGAGCTGTCCAGGATGACCCAGTTCAAGGACAAGGCCGCCAAACACGCGGACAATATAAACGCCGGGCTCTTTACTTATCCGGTGCTGATGGCGGCGGATATCCTGCTGTACCAGGCAGACGTGGTGCCGGTGGGCATTGACCAGATGCAGCATCTGGAGATCACCAGGGACATCGCTCAGCGGTTCAACTCCATTTATGGGGAAGTCTTCACCATACCGGAAGCTTATATCGGCAAGGTGGGGGCCAAGATCATGAGCCTCCAGGATCCTTCCAAGAAGATGTCCAAATCCGACGAGAATCCCAACGGCAGCATTTATTTGATGGACGACAAGGATACCATCATGCGCAAGTGCAGGAGGGCTGTCACCGATTCGGTGGGGATCATCCAGTATACCGATGAGCAGCCCGGTCTCAAGAACCTCATCGATATTTACAGCGCCTGCACCGGGAAGACGCCGGCCGATGTGGTGAAGGAGTTTGACGGACGCGGCTACGGAGATTTCAAGACGGCTGTGGGAGAGGCCGTGGCGGCCGTGCTGGTGCCTCTTCAGGAGGAGCAGGCAAGGCTTGCGGCGGACAAGGCGTATCTGGACGGGATCATCAAGGAAAACGCGGAAAAAGCCGGATACTACGCCGGGAAGACTCTCCGGAAGGTGCAGAAGAAGATCGGCTTCCCGGAGCGGGTGAGATAGGAAGGACAGGATGGAAGTGCTGGAGCTTAAGGAAAACCAGATCGATGTGGATACCTATCTGAAGCTGCGGGATTCGGTGGGCTGGAAGAAGCTGACCCGCGCCCAGGCCCAGGCGGCTCTGGATGGCAGCCTCTACACGGTGGGGGTCTATGTGGCCGGACAGCCGGTGGGCATGGGAAGGCTGGTGGGCGACGGAGCTGTGATCTGCTATATCCAGGACCTGATCGTCCATCCCCTGGTCCAGGGGCACGGGGCCGGCCATATGCTGATGGAGCGGCTCATCGCCCGGGCGGGAGAGATGACGGCCGACGGGACGGAGATGATGCTGGATCTGATGTGCGCGAAGGGCCGGGAGGCTTTTTACGCGCAGCACGGATTTCTGGCCAGGCCCACCGACAGCCTGGGGCCCGGCATGATCCGGTATCTGGACAAACGGCACAGGCCGTGATGGATGAGCGCTGAAACGGCGGGGGAAAGCAGTCTGCGGAGGCAGGCTGCTTTTTGTATATGTTTTTTCTGCTTTTCGGACATTTGACTCAATGATCCAGCCATTATAAGATGGAATAAAAAAGTCCAGGAGGGGGGATCTGATGAAAGAAACCATAAGAGAGGTGCTCTGGCTGCTGCTGCGCGCGCTGTCAGCCGCGTTGATCCTGACCATCCTTTCATGGCTTTTCCAAAAGCAGCAGAACTTTGTCTTGAATTTTTTTGTGAAATTCCTTGCCAGCGCCATCTTGATCCATATAGCAGACAGACGTGGGTCTGACGGCTGATGGATCACGGGAACGGTCTGCGAAAACCATTGTAGAGCGGATGGGAGAGGTATCTGCTTTACAATGGTTTTATTTTTGGGGAATATATAGGAAATATATTGACGAAATAGAAATATGATGATAATGTATTATTACAATTAGTAGTAATTGAAGGGAGGCGTTGAATGGGAGCAAATGATTTAAATGATAATGAAATGGCGATCATGAGGATCTTATGGGAAACAGGAAGGCCCATGCGGTTATATGAAATCCAGGAAGCTTATAATAGGAAATATCATAAGGACTGGAAATATACGACGGTTTCTACATATCTGAAAAGGATGACAGACAAAGGGTATCTGCAGGGGGTTCCCATTAAAGGAAGAAAGGGTTCTGCTTATGCGCCTTCTGTCAGTGAAGCAGAATACGCGGAGCAGGAAATGGGATGGCTCAAAAAGCTGGGAGTGAAAAAGGCTTTTGGAAGTCTGGCAATGGCGTTTTATAAAGATGAAAAGATGTCAGAAGAAGAACTGCAGGAATTGAGGGATCTGCTTGAGCGGTTTAAGGATCAATAGTTGGATTTTTATAGTCGTATTTACTTCACTAACAGGAAGCTTTGCCTATCTGATCTGGAAGTGTCTGGAACGCTGGTGCCTGAAGAAAAAAATATACAATTTGGTATGGGGACTGAGGTATGTTTTAATGGGATTTTTCCTGTTCCCTGTCGTATATATTTTTTTGATATGGAGTACAGTCATAAAACGAGGACAATATTCGGAGGCTTTTTCTGTTACGCCGGTGATCCTTAAGGTGTCGTTCATACTCTTCTGGATATGGGCTGCCGGTTTTGCCGTGCAGGTTATCCTATATATTCTGCAGAGGATTTTGATGGAACAGTGCAGAAGAAAGGCGGTTCCGGTCACCGAAGAAATTTCGGATATGTCAGATGATATCCGAGAACGGTTGGGAGTCAGGAAAAAAGTACAGATTTTTTTGGATAAAAGGATCGATTCGCCGGTTGTATTCCGTGAATTCAGGCCTGTGATCCTGCTCCCAGAGAAATTTAAGGATTATCCCACCAAATACATAAAGATTTCCCTGCTTCATGAAATGCTCCATTTAAAGTACCATGATCTTTTGACAAAACAGGCGATCCAGTGGCTGGAACGGATCCATTGGTGGAATCCATGTATATATCTTTTGGCTAAAGATATCAATATATGGGCTGAGATTCATTGTGACGAAGCGGCAGACGACTATTCCGGCGATGAATTTTCCTGTTATGACTATTTTAATCTTCTGTATGAAAATGCTGCTGAGAAAAAAGTAAGGCTTTCCAAAGTGGATATGGGGCTTTTTGAAAGGAAAAAGGAGGTCAAGGCGAGGATGAGAAGATTTCGATGGAAAAAAGAGAGAAAGTCTTGCGGTGTCGGCTTGGGTTTGGTATCTGCCCTAATATTTACGGCGCTCAGCGCAGGAACAGCTTACGCGGCAGGGGAAGGACTGCTGCAGGCATATGGGAAGCTGGTGGAAAATACAGAGGTTTTTTTGGAAGAAGATCCACAGATCCGCGAGTTGGAAGAAGAAATATTCATGCCGGACGAAATAGAACCGGGAGTAAAGATCGTTGAAATGATCGATGAGACTTCAATGCTGAGAGATACCGTTGTTTTGGAATGGAGGGTTGCTGTAGATACATGGAACATGACAGGACAGTTCAGCAAGAAGGCAGGAGAAGAGATCCGGGTATCTGTTAATATTTCACCGGATGATAAAGAGGCTCGGGTAGGAATCATAGAACCGGATGGAGTAAGGAGAGCTGTCTCAGGGAGCGGAATGGTAAGTCATGCATTTAAAGTTAACAAAAGTGGGATGCATAGAGTATATATCCAAAACATGTCAAACGTTCCGGCAGAGGTGGTTGGATATTATACGAAATAACGGACCATAAAAAATGAAAGGGAGGTTTAGAGATGAAAAAGGGTATTGTAATCTTCCTTGTGGGATGTTTGATGGGAACCATCGGCTGCGGGAATACAAAAGAGGGAAACGAAAAGCCGGATCCTCAGCAGAGCCAATGGCAGGAAGCCGATGCATGGACGGCAGATGTAAAAATTTCCGAAGAAGTATTGGAACATGTCGAGGAAAGAACAGAATGTGAGATCTGTGATGTTGAAATGAGCGTTTACGATGAGGAAAAGGTAAAGGACATTTTTTTTCCGGCATCGGATTTTGAGGATTGGCGTATTTCGAGATATTCTGAAGATGAGATGCATTATTACTATGAAACAGATGAGGCCAGCGTCAGCGTGGGTTCAAACTTGGATTATGTGACAGATAACTGGGTATGGAAATCCAACTTTGGACCATCAGTTCTTTCCAACGCGGAAGGGATTTCTTATATCAGTAGCAGCGAAGGAACGGATTTACCGTTTTGTACAATAGAGGATGCAGAAAAGGATATAAAAGAGACCTTTCGGCAGCTGGGATATGAAGATGTGCAAGTCAAAAGAGTACACTCCATCGATCATAAGATCATGCAGGAAAAAGAGACGTATCTGCTTGATAATAAGCAATATCTGATGGAACAGGAGGCGGGCAAGCGGCCGCCGAAAAAAGAGACTTGGACAGACGAGGATGATGGATATTTATTTGAGCTGCGGGTGGTTGTCAATGGTCTGCCGATCTTGTGCGGACAGCGGATCTTGGCGGATGATACTACCATCATAGGCGGTGAGGCTTTTGCGGGATACGGCTCAGAGGGGATTGAATATCTGCAGTTAAATACGAAGTACCATGTTACGGCAAAAGAAACGACTTCTATTTTGCCTTATGAAGAGATCCTGGCGTCATTGGAAAAAAGATATGAGGATCTGATCACAGACCCTCAAACAGAGATTTCCGATGTCCAGCTTTCTTATTATCCGATCATCGAAAATGATCAGAGAAAACTGATCCCGGCTTGGGCGTTTACGGAAGAGACGGGGAATGGTACCAGGTATATTTATTTAAATGCCGTGGATGGTACTGAGCTGTAAAGAGGTAAATGAATGAAGCTTTTCAGATTGATAAAAACAGATTTTTGCCGGATGTTTTTGAGAAAGAAGTTTTATTTGGCGATTTTGGCTGTAGCTGCGATATGTTTTATCAGTTTGATAGAAGATATGGAGTTTACATCGTCTTTGGGCGCCTTGGGCAATGTATATTATTATGTGGTATCCAAGGGAGGCCTGGGAGCTTTCTTTATGGCGCTGACGGTGATCTGCTCGATCCCTTTTTCAGATTCCTATGCAGAAGACTGCAAAGACAGGTATTTGACCGGTATTTTGAGCAGGTGTGATACGGTTTCTTATTGTATTTCAAAAGTTTTGGTAACTGCTGCGGGCGGTTTTTTGGTGGTGTTTATTGGGTACTTTCTCTTTTTTGGATCTTTGAGTTTTTTTACCGATCTATATCCCCAAGATGCGGTTTCCTTGCAGCAGGCCATGGAGCAAACGCGGTACGGCGGGCTTTTAGCGGGAAAATTCCCGTGGTTATATTTTATATTGGAATTTGCGACAGAGGCAATGGGATTTGGATTCCTCGCAGTGGTCGCTCTGCTGGTTTCGGTTTTTACAAAAAATATCCTGATCATCATCAGCTCTCCCATTGTTTTTTATTATCTTTTTTCCGCGGCTGCTTTTCTGTTTGATCTTCCGGGATGGATGTACTGGTTTAATGTTATGAAGAACAGTTTTATTTTCTTCCGGGGCGATCCTTTTAATCACATGAAAGTATTTTTCGGTACCATGTCATATTTTGGGGCCGGTATCTTGATCTGCGGTTTTCTGTTTTACAGGAGGGTAAACAGAAAGGAGGCATTATAACGACATGGATGCGGCCGGGAAAATTTGGAAAACTGCCTTGAACGGTATTCGCAGAATGGCTGCAAGTGCCCGGTTTTATATCGCGCTGCTGTGGTGCGGAGCGTTTATGCAGCAATCTGTTATGGTGATCCGTCAATTTTCGGCAGAGAATCAAGTGGGATGCGGGATCTGGGTCCTTCCGCACCTGCTGGATAATATGTTGCTCCAGATCATGATCGTACTGGGCAGCGTTCTGATCTTTTGCGATGCGCCCTTTATCACTGCGCAGACTAAGGACTATTTGATCCGTACGGGAAGAAAAAAGTGGTTTTGGGGGCAGATCGGTTATATCGTGATGGCTTCTCTTCTGTATGCGCTGGGATTGTTATTGGTTTCGATCTTGCTTTTGTTTCCTCATCTGGAGCTGTCGATGGAGTGGGGAAAAGTCTTGAATACGCTGGCCGAAAGCGGCGATAAAGGCGTTTTCAAAGATATTATACAAAACTATACGCCGATGACAGCCATGGTCCTCAGCCTGCTGGCGATCAGTGTCAATTCTGTTTTTATCGGCACTCTGGTAATGGCGGTAAATGTATATGTTCAAAAAAGCATCGGGCCTACGGTTGGAGCCGTGATCGCTTTTTCTCCGTATCTTTTGATCAGGATGGCGCGCGGAGGGAATCTGGGATATTTTATTTCTCCGCCGACATGGCTTGGGATCAGGATCTATAATAGGCACAATGGCATGGATTCGCCTACGATCGGATATATATACGGAGTATGGATCTTATTGATCGCTTTTTGTATAGCCGTAACGTATTTCAAAATAAAAAGATTTGATTTTAACCGTCTTCCGGAGGCATGAGGAGAGATCATGGAAGCAAAAATACGTATAGAGCATGTTACCAAGAAATTTAAAGAGTATACGGCATTGGATGATGTGTCGCTGACTTTTGAAGAAGGGAAGATCCATGGCATAATCGGAAGAAACGGAAGCGGGAAATCCGTATTGTTCAAGTGTATTTGCGGTTTTATGTTTCCGGATTCCGGTGAAATTTATGTAGACAACAAACAGATCGGAAAAGATATTGAAATTCCGGAGCGGACAGGCGCTTTGATCGAGAGTCCCGGTTTTTTGCCGAATTACAGTGGGTTTAGAAATCTTCAATTTTTAGCTGCCATAAATGGAAAGATCACAAAAGAAGAGATTAAAGAGGTTTTGAAAACCGTAGGTTTACAAGACGCGGGACGTAAAAAAGTCGGAAAGTATTCGATGGGCATGAAGCAAAGATATGGACTTGCCCAGGTTTTAATGGAAAAGCCGGATCTCCTGATCCTGGACGAGCCGATGAATGGGCTGGATCATAAAGGTGTTGAAGATATCCGTGAAATTATCTTAAATTTGAAAAGGCAGGGAAAAACAGTTTTGATCGCAAGCCATAATAGAGAAGATATAGAAATTTTATGTGATACCGTGACGGAGATGGATCAGGGCAGGATCCTGTCGTCTGCGCACAAATAAGTCCCCCGCGAAAAAGGCTCCTCTTGAAACAGAGGGGCCTTTTCCATTGCTCTATGAAACTTCGTTTCCATAGAGCACAACACTCCGTGGGAGCGCACTGCGGCGGAGAGGGGGCTGTTGCATCAATGATTAGTAAATCATAGGTGCGGCAGTCTCTTTTTGTCTTTTAGAGGGTAAAATCTTCGTCTCATTTATT
>CAJFUL010000080.1 GCA_904420245.1 Candidatus Paralachnospira avium | reverse complement strand
GATCCATGGCCGTCTTCTCAAAGGGCTCCAGACAGCCGGGGTTCCAGAAATGCCGCCTGGACAGATTGACCGAGACCGGGATCCAGCCCTTTCCGGCATCGATCCTCTCCCGCATCCATCTGCATACCTGGGTGAACATATAAAGATCCAGCCTGCAGATATTCCCGTTTTTTTCAAAGACGGGAATGAATTCCGAAGGCGGGATCAGTCCTTCCTCCGGATGGTTCCAGCGCACCAGCGCCTCCGCTCCCCGGATCTTTCCGTCCCGCACGCCTACCTTCGGCTGGAGATAGAGCTTGAAATCCCCCGCCTCCAGAGACTTTTCAAAGAGCGCGCCAAGCTCCTGCTCCCGCTTCAGCTGTTCCATGATGGATGAATCATAAAACTTACATATCCCGTCCTCCATCCGGCCCTGTTCCCGGCAGGCAGCCAGGGCCCGGTCCTGCATGATGGTGACGTCCAGAGACGGATCTTCAATGATAAAGACTCCAGCCTGAAACACCAGAGGTCCATGGGATCCATAGCCTCCCAAAAGCTCATCTGTCCGGGTTCCCGCTTCCTCTGTCATCTCCCGGATCCTTTCCGCCAGCGCCTCTTTCCTCCCCTCTTTCAGGCAGAGAAAAAAGTGATCCGCGGTGGAACGGGCCGCAAAGCCGTCCCCGCCCACGCAGGACTCCAACGCTTCCATGACCAGGCGCAGCACCTGGTCTCCCGCCTCGATGCCCCAGGTATCGTTGACCAGCTTGAAGTTTTTGATGTTCAGCATCACCATACTGTAGGTTCCGGGAGGCATATCCCGGATCTGCGCGGCGCATTTCAGCCGGAAGGCCGCCGCGTTCATCCTTCCCGTCAGAGGATCCGAAAAAGCCGCCTTCCGCAGCTGCTCGTAATTTTTCCGTCTTCCGGCCATAAAGACCGCCAGGATCACCGCCATGACCACGATGACTCCGATGACGGCCCGGTAAGCGTGGGTGGCGTAGCTGCTCAGCCTTCCGGAAAAAACGCTGTCCGGCACCAGAGTCAGCAGGAACCAGGAATAATGATCCAGAGGCTCGTAGGAAAGGACCATTCCCTCTCCCTCCAGAGACTCAAACTGCAGCACGCCGGATCTCCCGGCTTCCATATCTGTCTCCACCTGACAGATCTCTTCCGCCAGAGCGCCGTTCCCCTCTGCCATTCCCTCCAGCTCCAGAAAGCTCCCGCTTTCCTCAGGAAAGACGATGACGCTGCCATCCTGCCCCACGATGCTGGTCTTGCTCTGACCGAAGAGTCCGTCAGCCTGGATCAGCGACTGCATATAAGAAAGACTCCGGACGCCTCCCAGGATTCCCACTGTCTGTCCGTCTCTCTCCACCGGAACAGAGAACAGGATCCGCTTCTCGTCCAAGAAGCTGACTCCCTCTTCTCCCCCGAAGGAATCCCGGACCCCAGACAGGGAAGCCAGCTCTTCCGGCACAGCATCTCCTCCCTGGCGCAAAGTCCCGTCCGCCATCAGGAACACCAGGGAATCAAAACCGTAGAATCTGGCCTTCCTCCCCAGAAATTCCTCTACTTCCTCCGCTCCTTCCCAACCGGACCGGACCAGACTGTCGCTGATGGATTCCAGGATGATATTACTCTGATCAATGCGGTTTTCAACAGTCTTGGCGATCTGTCCCGACACGTCGGACACATAATTTATGGCCTGCCAGTCCGCCTCCTCCTTCAGCCGCCTGGTATTCCACACCAGCAGCACCGAAGCCAGCAGGACCATGGCAGCCAGAAGGATCACCTGAAGTCTCGAAGCAAATTTCCCCTTAAACATCCAAATCCTCCTGCCGGGCGTATCCTCCGCGCCGGCGGTCCTTCTCCCGCGGCCTTTAGAGGCCGCTCCTCGATCACACGCTTCTTACGGGCCCGGAGCGCCCGCTCTCCGCGAAGAGCAAAAGATCTCATGGTGAAAAAAGTTCTCGTTTCTGCAGGATCCTCGCCTGCGTCGGGCCGCATAAGCGGCAGACTTCTTTTCCGCCGCAGTGCGCTCCCACGAAGTGTTTTTGCTCTGTAAAAACAAAATTTCCCAATAGAGTAAAAAAAGCGGATAAACAATTCTGCTTATCCGCTCCGTCGGAATGACAGGATTCGAACCTGCGACCTCTCGGTCCCTAACCGAACGCTCTACCAAACTGAGCCACATTCCGATATGGATTTGGTCCCTTTGGTTTCTCAGAACCAAATCCTCGTATACTTTACCACAGTTTTTTCATTCTGGCAAGTGTTTTTTTCAATTTCTTTTCCAGAATTTTTCTTTCCGCTGAGAAGCGCCTGATAAACGGGCTCCTTACGCCAGTTTGCTCTTGGCTACCTCGGCCAGCTTCGCGAAACCTGCCGCATCGTTGACTGCCATATCGGCCAGGATCTTCCTGTTCATCTCAACGCCGGCTTCCTTAAGTCCATACATGAAACGGCTGTAGGACAGACCGTTCATCCTGGCTGCCGCATTGATACGGGCGATCCAGAGCTGTCTGAACTGCCTCTTCCTCTGCTTGCGGCCTGCGTAAGAGCTGGTAAGAGCCCTCATCACGGACTGTTTTGCGATCCTATACTGTTTGGAACGGGCACCCCTGTAGCCTTTTGCCAGCTTAAGTACCCTGTTATGCTTCTTCTTAGCGCCTAAACCGCCTTTTACTCTTGCCATTTTAAGTCTTCCTCCTTCTTCATTACACGGATCAGTAAGGTAAAATCTTCTTCATAACCTTCTCATTGGCAGGGACGGTTATGGTGGACTTCCTTAAGTTCCTCTTCCTCTTCTGAGACTTCTTCGTCAAGATATGGCTTTTATAGGCCTTCATTCTCTTCAGCTTGCCGGTACCGGTCTTTTTAAAACGCTTTGCTGCTGCTCTGCTTGTTTTTAACTTAGGCATGATTCTTCCTCCTTCAACTTATGTCCCGGGCAAAAACCCGTTTTAACGCTTCTCCGACAAAAACATGACCAGGCTCCTGCCCTCTACCTTAGAAGGCTTGTCGACCACAGCAATGTCTGAGAGCTGTTCTGCAAAGTCCTCAAGAATGTGTCTGGAGTTGTTCATATGGCTCATCTCTCTGCCACGGAAGCGCAGAGTGACCTTCACCTTATTCCCCTTCTGAATGAACTTCCGGGCCGCTGACACCTTCGTCTTCAGATCGTTCTCTTCGATATTGGGAGAAAGGCGCACTTCCTTGATCTCGATGACCTTCTGCTTTTTCTTGGCCTCTTTTTCCTTCCTGGCCTGTTCATAGCGGTACTTGCCGTAGTCGATGATCTTGCACACCGGCGGCTTCGCCATCGGAGCAACCTTCACCAGGTCCAGTTCCGCTTCTCTGGCGATCCTCTGGGCTTCCTTGGCCGAAACGATGCCAAGCTGCTCTCCGTTCACGCCGATCAGGCGGACTTCCTTATCCCTGATCTGTTCATTCACCATTAAATCGCTAATAACCAGACACCCCCATCAATAAAAAAAGTGGACAGAAGAACTATCCACTAAACTCCAAACCGATCCTCCGCAAAGCAGAGAAACAGAACTATAGGAACCCAAGTCACTCGGTGGTGCTAAGGTGAGAGCGGATACTCTTCTTTGTTTAACACAGCTTCTTTATAATACCACTGTCACGCCGGTCTGTCAACTGTTTTTTACAGGTAAGACGGCACATGAAATATGCGTAAAACAGGAACGGGACAGCAGGCCGGCGGCCCGCCGTCCCGCATCCAAAAGACACAGGATCACTGCCCGGAAAACCGGGACAGAAACTGCCGCGTGCGCTCCTCTCTGGGACTGCCGATCACCTGGTCCGGCGTCCCCTGCTCCACGATGCAGCCTTCATCCATGAAGATCACCTGGTCGGATACGTCCCTGGCAAAGGCCATCTCATGGGTGACGATGATCATGGTCATATCTCTCTGGGCCAGCTCCCGCATGACCCGGAGCACCTCTCCCGTAAGCTCCGGATCCAGAGCTGAGGTGGGCTCGTCAAAGCAGAGGATGTCTGGCTCCAAAGCCAGGGTCCTGGCGATGGCCACCCGCTGGCACTGTCCGCCGGAGAGCTGGTGGGGATAGTTCTCCATCCTGTCCGCCAGGCCCATCTGCTTGAGGAGCTCCTCTCCCTGGGCGCGGATCTCCTCCCGCAGCTCCCGCTTTCTCTTTTTATAATCCGGCAGTTCCCTGGCCAGAAGCTCCCTGGCCAGCGTCACATTTTCCAGGGCCGTATACTGGGGGAACAGATTGAAGGACTGGAACACCAGCCCGAAATGGAGCCTCTTCTTCCGGATGAGCTTCTCCTTCCCGTAATTTTTATCCGCCCCGTCAAAGAGCACCTCCCCGTTTACCCGGATCTGTCCGCCGTCAGGTCTCTCCAGGAAATTCAGGCACCGGAGCAGGGTAGTCTTTCCGCTGCCGGATGAGCCGATGATGGAGAGGGCCTGGCCCTTTTCCATGGAAAAGCTGATGTCCTTCAGGACTTCCGTGCGCCCAAAAGACTTGCGGATATGCTCCGCCTCTAAGATCGCCATCCTTCTCCCTCCTTACCGAAAATAATCCAATTTCTTCTCCAGCTTGCCCAGCAAAAGAGTCACCGCGCCGTTCCAGATCAGATAATAAAACGCCGTAAAGAACAGAGGCCAGATCACGCCCCGGATCCCTCTGGAACCGGTCATGAAGGACTGTCCGGCAAAAATGATCTCCTGGAAGGCGATGATCCTGGACAGGGAAGTGTCCTTCACCAGGGTGATGATCTCGTTGGACATGGGCGGAACGATCCGCTTCACCATCTGGATCAGCTTGACCTTGAAAAAGATCTGGCTCTTTTTCATTCCCAGCACCAGGCCGGCTTCCTCCTGTCCCACCGGCACGCCCTGTATCCCGCCCCGGTAGATCTCGGAGAAATAACAGGCGTAGTTGATGATGAACGCCACCGACGCCGCCAGGAAACGTCCCGCCTCTCCGCCTCCCCAGATGGGATTGTCCAGCACCAGGCCGGGAAAATAGTATACGATCAAAAGCTGGATCATCAGGGGAGTTCCCCTGATGATCCAGACGATGAATCTGGTGAGCCAGCTTAAGGGCTTAAATCGGGACATGGAGCCGAAGGCGATCAGAAGTCCCAGGGGCAGCGCCCCGATCAAGGTCACAAAGAAAAGCTTGAGGGTCTGTATGAAGCCGGAATTCAGCGCATTTAGCACCACCGGCAGCTGTTCCCAAAACAGTTCCATATTCCATCTCCCGCGTTTCGCTTACTGCTCGATGATGGCCGCCTGCACGCCGTATTTCTCGGCACATTCCATCAAAGAGCCGTCTTCATATGCTTCTTTAAAAAACTGGTTCAGTTCCTCAGCCAGATCCGAGCCCTTGCGGAAGCCTACGCCGTACTCTTCCTCGCTCAAGCCGATGGTATAGGTCAGGTCCTCATAGCTGGTGCCCTCTCCCACCATGGCCGCCGCCATCAGGGAATCAATGATGGCCGCATCCGAAGTCCCGGCCGCCACCTCCATCAGGGCATCTGCCTGGGAAGTCACTTCTGTGTAAGAAAGGCCCAGGGACTCCGCAGCATCCTTACCCGCGCTTCCCGACTCCACCGCGAAGGACAGATCCGAGAGGCTCTCCTGCGTCTGATACTGGTCCGCCTCCTCCGACGGCACGATGACGATCTGCGCGTTGTTGCAGTACGCGTTGGAACAGGACAGCGCCTCCGTCACATCCTCCGTCAGGGTCATGCCGTTCCACAGACAGTCCACCGTCTTTCCTTCGATCTCCATCAGCTTATTGTCCCACTCGATCTGGACAAATTCGATCTCAACGCCCAGCCTCTCCGCGAAGGCTCTGGCCATATCGGCGTCGAAGCCGATCCATTCTCCGTTTTCATCCTGATAATCCATGGGGGCGAAATCTGTGATGCCCACCAGCAGGGTCCCCTTTTCCTTCACATAAGCCATATCGCTCTCTTCCGCGTCTACGGTCCCTTCCGTGACCGCTCCGGTGGTCTCCTCATCATCCCCGGCGCTTCCGGAAGAACCGCAGGCCGCCATGGAAAGGAGCATGAGAACTGCAAGCATCAAAGCCATAAACTTTTTCATAATCTTCTCTCCTCGTATGTACGCACTTGAGTTACGTTAGTATAGTATCAATTTATCACACTAAAGTCAATAGGGAATATCAGAAAACCTGCTGTTTTTCCATGGGGCGTCTGTTTCGGATCCCGGCGGCGCTCCCCCGGGATCCTCCGCCTGTGGCGTGCCGCATAGGCGGCAAACTTCCTCTCCGCCGCAGTGCGATCCTGCGGAGTGTTTTGCTCTAGAGTAAAAAAAGAGCCCCCGAAGGGGCCCTTTTTGTCCGGTTACCGGCTCCGGTAGCTGGCGCACTCCGTATGACCTGCTTCCTCCGCGCCGTGTCCCGCGATGGAGATCTCCTCGGCGGTACATTTGCGGCCCTCGTTGTACATACAGGTCACAGCTTCGCAGGCCACGCTCAGGGAACGCTTGGGCGTCTCATACTTGTTGACTGCCCGTCCCTGGGTCATCCTGTCAAAGCTGGCGCAGCAGGTATCCTGGCAGCAGCTGGCGTCCGCGCCGTCCACCAGGATCTCTCCTTTACAGCAGTATTTGTCCGAATTGTGCATACAGCTCTCGGCACTGCAAGTCAGATCGGTCATGTTTCTTCCTCCTTTTCCTTGACGTCAGGATTAGTCTGCACCGATCTGAACTTTTTATACCGGTTTAATTTTCCGTTTTTGATTCCCGGATCGCTTTCGTGCGGATCTCCTCTTCAATGGCAGCGATGAATTCGGAAAGGCCTTTCTGTCCCTCGTCTCCGGCGGCGCGGCTCCTGACGGAAACCTTTCCTTCCGCCTCTTCCTTCTCACCCACGATCAGCATATAAGGAACCTTCTGGAGCTGAGCCTCCCGGATCTTGTATCCGATCTTTTCGGACTTGGTATCCACCTCAGCCCGGATCCCGGCCTCCTCCAGAGATCTGTATACCGTCTGCGCGTAATCCAGGTACTTGTCGGAAATGGGCAGCACCCGTACCTGTACAGGAGCCAGCCAGGTGGGGAAGGCCCCCGCGAAATGCTCGATCAGGATCCCGATGAAGCGCTCGATGGAACCGAAGGCCACCCGGTGGATCATGATGGGGCGGTGAGCCGCTCCGTCCGCTCCGATATATTCGCAGTTGAACCGGAGGGGAAGCTGGAAGTCCAGCTGGATGGTGCCGCACTGCCAGGTCCTGCCGATGGAGTCCTCCAGATGGAAGTCGATCTTAGGTCCGTAGAAGGCTCCGTCTCCTTCATTTACCACATAGTCCAGTCCCAGGTCGTCCAGGGCGCCCCTCAGGGCGTCGGTGGCCATTTCCCAGTCCTCGTCGCTTCCCATGCTGTTCTCCGGCCTGGTGGACAGCTCCACATGGTACTTGAAGCCGAAGAGGCTGTAGACCTCGTCGATGAGTCTGGCCACGCCCTTGATCTCATCCCGGATCTGTTCCGGCATCATAAAGATATGGGCATCGTCCTGGGTAAAGCAGCGGACACGCATGAGGCCATGGAGCTGTCCGGACTTCTCATGGCGGTGGACCAGACCCAGCTCTCCCATGCGCAGAGGCAGATCCCGGTAGGAACGGGGCTCTGACTGGTAGACCAGGATGCCGCCGGGGCAGTTCATGGGCTTGATGGCATAATCCTGCTCGTCGATGACGGTCGTATACATATTTTCCTTATAATGATCCCAGTGACCGGAAGTCTCCCACAGATGGCGGTTCAGGATCACCGGCGTGGAGATCTCCACATAGCCGTTCTTCCGGTGGATCTCCCTCCAGTAGTCCAGCAGAGTATTCTTGAGGACCATGCCCTTGGGAAGGAAGAAGGGGAATCCGGGGCCCTCTTCGCTCATCATGAACAGGCCCAGCTCCTTTCCCAGCTTCCTGTGGTCCCTCTTCTTGGCCTCTTCCAGCCGGTGGAGGTATTCGTCCAGATCTGCTTTCTTGGGGAAAGCCGTTCCGTAGATCCTGGTGAGCATCTTGTTCTTCTCGCTGCCTCTCCAGTAAGCGCCCGCCAGGCTGGTCAGCTTAAAGGCCTTGACCGGCTTGGTGCTCATCAGATGAGGGCCCGCGCACAGATCCGTAAACTCTCCCTGCTCATAGAAGCTGATGACAGAGTCCTCGGGAAGATCCTCGATCAGTTCCACCTTGTAAGGCTCCCCCTTCTCCTTCATATAGGCGATGGCTTCGGCCCGGGGTTTTTCAAACCGCTTCAGCGGAAGGGCTTCCTTTACGATCTTCTTCATCTCCGCCTCGATCTTTTCCAGATCCTCAGCCATGAAGGGAGTCTCGCTGTCAATATCATAGTAGAAACCGTCGGCGATGGAAGGACCGATGGCCAGCTTCACATCGGGATACAGCCTCTTGATGGCCTGGGCCATGATATGGGATGCCGTATGGCGGAAAGCGCCCCGGCCGCCCTCATCCTGAAACGTCAGGATATTGACGGCGCAGTCCCTGTCCACAACGGTGCGCAGATCCACGGTCTCACCGTCCACCTCTCCGGCGCAGGCTGCCCTGGCCAGTCCCTCGCTGAGATCCTGAGCGATCTCATAAACAGACTTGGGTTCGCTGTATTCCTTCACGGAACCGTCTTTCAATGTGATCTTCATATACATTCTCCTTTTCTGAAATGTCCTGCTTCCGCGCGGGACCGCGTTTCCGGCCGCGCGTGTTTCACTGCAAGGGACCCTGGACCTGCGGCGGGCTGCCGAGTACCTGCGGCACTCGTTTAAAAACGGCCGGGGCGAAACGAAAGACCGTATGAACGGCAGGATCCCTCTCCGCCGCGGCGCAGTCCTGCGGAGCGTTTTGTTTAATAGGGAACCTATGAAACAAAAAATCCCCTGCCCTGCACTCTCCGTGCATGGCAAGGGACGAATTGCAAAATCCGCGGTTCCACCCTGGTTGATTCCCAGAATCCACTCAAACGGCGGTAACGGCGCCGGCCGGGCTCTATTAAAGCCGCTCCGAGGTGGTCGAGACATCCGGAAATGTAAGGGTTTCCACCTGCTCCCTCTCTCTGTCCATTTCTGTTGAATGTCTACAGTCCTCATCAACACATTCTCTTATGTCCTTTAGTATAAACACCGTTTTTTCATTTGTCAACGGATAAATTCCGATTCCAGGATCTGAGCCGCCCGGCGCACCAGCTCCTTACAAGGTCTCTTCTTATAATATTCCGCCGTCCGTCTGGCCGGAGCGGCCCCCTCTGCCTGCGCCTCTTCCTCGGAAAGCCCCAGAAGCTCCCGGCAGATCACCGTTCCCTGGCTGTCCCGGAACGCTCCCGCCAGCTTCCGGATCTCCTCATAATTCCTGGTCTTCCCCTCCTGATCCTTCGGATCTGTATTGCCGGTCTCCAGTCCGCAGACCAGGGCCATGGCGGACACGGTGCCGCAGACCAGGCGCATACGGCCCATCCCGGCGCCCAGGGAACAGGAGAGCCGCAGCGCCAGCTCTTCCTCCAGGCCGTACCGGTCCGAAAACGCCAGGAACACCGACTGGCAGCAGTTATATCCCTGTCCGAACAGCTGCGCCGCGTACTCGGAACGGGAGATCCCTAATTCCTCAGACCACATACCTGCGCCACCTTTCTGATATGGTCCGGAGTCGTGCCGCAGCAGCCTCCGATGAGATCTGCCCCGGCCTCCGCCAATACTTTCATATGCTCCGCAAATTCATCCGGTCCCATGGAGTAAACGGCCTCTCCCGTATCCGTGATGGAGGGCATCCCCGCATTGGGCTTGGCCAGGACAGGCACGTCCACCATTTTCCTTAAGCTCCGGATCACCGCCTCCAGCTTGTCCGGCCCCACCGAACAGTTGATCCCCACCGCGTCGGCTCCCATCTGGGCCAGAGTCTCCGCCGCTTCAAAGATATTTCCTCCGAAAAACAGGCTCCCGTCTGATTCAATGGTCAGGGAACAGATGACGGGAAGGGCGCACGCCTCCCTACAGCCCTCCAGAGCTGCCAGAGTCTCCGAAAGCCCCAGCATGGTCTCCACGATGATCAGATCCGCCCCTCCGGCAGCCAGGTACCCGGCCTGCTCCCGGTACAGATCCAGCAGCATGGCATAGTCGGCATCCGCCTGACCGGTGGTGGTCATATCTCCGGCCACATAGGCCTCTCCTCCCGCCGCCTCTTTCGTGATGGCAAGGAGCCTCTCATTGATCTCCCGGACCTGTCCTCCCAGGCCCCGGTCCGTCAGATTGATCCGGTTGGCCGTGAACGTGGGGGCCAGGAGGATCCGAGAACCGGCCTCCCGGTATCCCTTCTGGAGCTCCAGGAGCACTTCCGGATGCTCCAGGATCCAGATCTCCGAACATACGCCCCTAGGCATCCCCGCCTTCATCAGATTGGAACCGGTCGCCCCGTCTAAGAGCACCGTTCCCTGTTTTACAAGCGCCTGAAATCCTTCTCTCGTCATTGCTCCTCCTCTTCTTCCTGGACAATGGCCAGGAAATCCCGGTCTTCCTCCTTGACCTTGGGGATCAGGCGTCTGGCCAGCTTCCCTTTTCCCCGCCTCTTCACATAGAAATATCCGACGATGGAAAAGACCACCGCCCCGATGAAATTCACGAACAGATCCTCCATGGTGTCAAAGAGCCCGATGTCCAGATAACCGCCCACTCCCAGGCTGACGCCGTTGACGGCCGTATCCGTGATGTTCTTTATGACCACCGGCACATTGGCCCCCTCCGGATTCAGCATCACCGAAGAGATCATGGGGATGACCGTATCCTTCTGCATATCGGTCCGGATCAGGACGTCGAAGCCAAACTCCATGAACTCCCACAAAACACCGATGGTCATGGAGAAGCAGAAAGCCACCACCGCCATGAAGAGCGGGGACAGCTCAAAGGAAAATTTCTTATTCCGGTTTAAAATATCCACCAAAGAAAAACCGATGGCCGCCATCAGAAATCCGTTCAGGGTATGTAAGACCGTATCCCAGAACGGGATCCTCAGATACATCTCATCGATCTCTCCCAGGATCTCCGCGGAAAAGATAAATACCAGCAGGATGATCTCCAGCGCGGACGGCAGCTCGATCTTGATGGTCAGCTGCACCAGGCTGGGGATCACCAGAAGCGCCAGCGTCAAAAGGCCCAGAAATACGTTTTCATAATTGCCCAGGAAAAACTGCCGGATCATGGTCAGGATCACCAAGATCCGCAGGATGAAATAGACCAAAAAGGAGCTTTTATGCTCCCGCAGTTCCATCTTCATGGCCTTGGCCCATATCTCCAGGCGTCTCCTTGCTTTCTTTTTCTTCTTTGTCATACACGTTCCTCCTGTCCCCCTATTATAAATGGAAACCCCTCCGGCCGCAACCACACATTGACATTCTTTTGGTTTTATCCTATCCTTATCTATATCTATAGTACATTCAGCAGAAAGGACCTCGAAGGCATGTACAACGATTCTCATGTCCACACCAGCTTTTCCGGCGACTCCGGCACTCCGGCCAGGGAGCAGATCCGGCGGGCCCTCTCCCTCGGGATGTCGTCCCTGTGCATAACGGACCACCAGGATTTTGACTTTCCCGGAGGCGAAGAATTCACCTTCGATACAGAGGGATACTTCGCCGAGCTCTCCTCATTAAAAGAGGAATACCGGGGGCGGCTGGACCTTCGCATCGGCGCGGAGCTGGGACTCCAGCCACGGATCTCCACGGATCTGGCGGCTTACGTCTCCTCCTTCCCCTTCGACTATATCATCGGCTCCACCCACGTCTGCAAGGGAAGGGATCCCTACTATCCGGATTTCTACGAGGGAAGGGAGCAGGAGGACGCCTACCTGGACTATTTTGAAGAAGAGCTTGCGAACCTGAAGGCTTACGACTGTTTCGACGCGGCCGGGCATCTGGACTATGTGGTCCGCTACGGCCCCCGAAAGAACGACGGCTACTCCTACAGCCGCTACCGGGAGCTCTTCGACGAGATGTTAAAGACCCTCATCGAAAAGGGAAAGGCCCTGGAGTGCAACACCGGCGGCCTCAGAGCCGGTCTTGGCCATCCCCATCCCACAGAAGAGATCCTGCGCCGCTACCGGGAACTGGGCGGCCAGCTGGTGACTCTGGGCTCCGACGCCCACGATCCGGCTTCCCTGGGGTACGCCTTTGACAGCCTGGGGGCCCTGCTGAAGCAGTGCGGGTTCCGTTACTATGCCGTCTACAAGGACCGGAAGCCGCAGCTTTACCCTTTATGAGTATTTTTTTCATTTTCCTGTCTTGACATTCTCTTGACAGGTATTTAGAATACGAATTGTGATCCGTCACACGCAACTACATATCTTGCGGGACAGTGCCCAAGGGCTTAAAAGGGAATTTTGTGAAACAAAGCAGCCCCCGCTACTGTATGGAGGACGAAATCTCCGAAGACCACTGGAAGATCCGGGAAGGTGGAGAGAGTAGGACGATCCCAAGCCAGGAGACCTGCTGTCTGCGCATCGCAATGCTTTCGGTGGGAAAGTCCTATTGCAGGAACCGCAGCTTTTTTTTGCTGTCCGGCAGAGTGATACGGGGCTGTCGCATCAATGATTAGTAAATCATAGGTGCGGCAGCTTCTTCTTGCCTTTTTGGAGGCAAAATCTTCGTCTCATTTATTC
>CAJFUL010000079.1 GCA_904420245.1 Candidatus Paralachnospira avium | reverse complement strand
CCTGCCTGGCTTCCCTGGCTCCAGCCGCCGTAGGGATCTGTCTGGCCTCCTGCCTGGCTTCCCTGGCTCCAGCCGCCGTAGGGATCCGTCTGGCCGCCCGCCTGGTTTTCCTGGCCCAAACCATAAAAATCGACATAGCTGCCCGAAACCGTCTCTCCCTCCGGCGGGCGGTCCATCATGGCCTGCTGCTCACCGCCTGCCCCCTGGCCGCCCATGGGTCTGCCGCAGCCCCGGCAGAACTTGGCCGTATCGCTGTTTTTTGTGCCGCAGCTGGTACAATACATACTCTCTCCTCCCTCCTTCTCACCGGATCATAAATTGAAAAGGTTCATCCGCCAGGACAAAGCCATCTCCATGGCAAAGCCTGTACTCATCCCCCGGATCCAGTTTCATCCCATTTAAATATGTGGAATTGGTGGAATCATGATCCACCAGGTAATACTCTCCCTCATCCATGATGATACTGGCATGGTGCCGGCTGACGGCCCGGTTGTCCGGAATACAGAAATCACAGTCCGGACTCTTCCCCATCAAGGTTTCATCCAGCACAATGGCCATCTCGTCTCCGGTCCGGATCCGGATGATATAAGCCACCTCACCGGGTGCCCGGAAGGCATCCGGGATCATGATGTCCACGCCGTCCTCATCCGTACTTTCCAGTTCTTCCAGATCTTCGTCATCCGAAAGCCCGTACGCATCCGGTTCTTCGGCTGCCGCGGCCTCGGCCGCGTCTGCCGCGATATCCTGGAGGAGCAGCGTATCCGCCATGGCCTTGCACTGGTCCAGATTTTCCTTTTTGACTCCCTTTACATAATTCAGGAGGAGCCGCATATTCTCCTGGTTTTCCTCCGGGTCCCCGTGCATGACCGTCACCAGCTCCATCATGAAAAGACGAAGCTTCTCCAGCGGACTCCTGGCATCCTTCTGCAGACCGCAGAGCCACCGGATCTCTCCTGTTTCATCATGGACGTACACATCGGAGAGCCCCATCAGCAGCTCGTTGCGGGGGATCATATATTCATCCAGGTTCACCCAGACTCCCAGCAGGCTTTTTAATACCTGCACCGCCGCTTTTTTCGGCATGCCTCCGGAAAAAAGCTCCCGCAAAGTAGTATAGCCCTCCGTATTGTAGCTGGCCTCCCCCGTCTCTTTATCCAATTCCAGCCGGAAGAGTCCGTCGATCTCATTATATAAAAGCATCTGATAGGTGATCCCGTCAAAAACGGTCTCTACCGCTTCCTGTCTGTCTATCCGATCCATATGTATCCATTACTCCCTTCTGCTTCAGCGCAAGATCTCCCGGAGCGCCTTCTGTTCCGAAAGCATCTCTACGATCTGAGCCGCTCCGGCAGGCGCCGCCAGCTCGAGACAGCCCGCCGCCGGTGCCTCCGGATTTTCATAAAAACGTCCGTACTGCTTATGGAACCGGTTATACAAAACTGCCGTCTTCTTAAGGAGGCCTTCATCCAGGCTGCCAAAGAGCTTCCAGATCCTGTCCAGAAGATGATTGGAGCTGTGAGTCCCATCCCCCACCAGGAAGATCTTCTCCGCCGCCCGGCAGGCCGCCATCAGGCCGTGATTTACGGAAAAACTGCTGTCCACGATGATGTACCGGTATTCTCCGGAATCTATGAGGCCGCGGAAAAAAGCGTACATCTCTTCCTCTCCCACGTCCATCAGTCCCAGAGGCGCCGTCTCATTGTCATAAAAGTATACGCCGTTCGGAGCCCGGTTCAGCATGGCCGGCATCGCCCCGGCAGGCGTTCCCTCTTTTGCCATCTCCTGGAGGAGGAACCGGAGATCCTTCGGATTTTCTCCCCGGAAGATACAGCTGTCATCTCCCAGACTGTTCATATTCAGATACAGGACCTGCTTCTCCCCGGCAGCCAGATACTGGGCATAAGCGGAAGCCGCCGCCGAACAGCCGGTCCCTGTCCCGGCTCCCAGAAAAGCCAGAAGCTTCACGGAAGTATCCTCCTGGGCCAAAAGCCGCTCCACATCCTGGAGCATACTCCGCCTGTCCTGATAGCGGAACACCTCTCCCGGCTCTCCCCCGGGCTCTTCCGTCAAGTATCCCACATGGATCTCCCCGATAAAAGGTGGATAGTCCTCCCTCATCTCCTCCGGGATCAGCACCGCCTCTGTCTCCCTGGAAGCCAGCAGACTCTCCAGCTGGTCTTTTTCATAGAGAGGCAAAAATTCCGCATTTTCTGAGGCTTCATTCATATATTGACAAAACCGCTCCGTATATCCGGCATCCGAATCATATACTCCTATCCGAATCTGTCCCATTCTTCCATCGTCCTTCCTAATCCGGGAATCAATATCCCATTTTCTCTTCGTAATCTCCGATCAGCTTCCGGTTGGCGATCTCGTAATCATTAAAAACGCTTTCGTCAAAGGCGTCCGGCTCCACCGTGGGATGATACCAGGACTTTGACAGGAAATATTCGTTCAATGCGGCATCCTTGAACTTCCTTCCATGACGCGCGTAGATCTCATTTCTCGCCAGCCGCAGCTCCTCTCTGGTCAGTCCCGCCAGATCCGCTTCCGTCAGATACGCGGAATTGCTGTTGGGAAGGATATAGTCGGCCGACTGGGGCGCTGTCTGGGCTGCCGTCGTGGACGGCGCGGTCGTGGACGGCGCGGTCGTGGACGGCGCAGTCTCCCGGGATGAAGGGACCGTGCTCTCCTCTTCCTCCGTTTCCGTCTCCTCTTCCGTCTCCAGGCTGGATTCCCGGACCGCCTGCCTGTCCGGATCCGGCGAGGAACCGCTAAAAGCCCGGATCCCGACCAGGATCAGAACAACCACAAGAGCCACCGCCACTATACTCAATATCACAATGAGCACCGTCATGCCCGTGCTCTTATCTTTCTTTTTCTTTCCTCCGGATCCTCCGGAAGCCTGCCCGCCGAAATCGGCCTGACGGTTTTCCTGTCCATGGGGCCGGATCTCTCTGCCGTATCCCGTCTGCCGGCCCTGTCCGTACGCTGCCTGGGGCTCCGACCTCTGTCCCTGGGAAAAAGGTCTCTCTTCCCCCCTGGAAACAGGCGCGCCGCAGCCGTCGCAAAATTTGGAATTGTCCGGGATCTTTTTTCCGCACTGTTCGCAAAACATATGTAAACCTCCAAAACACCGTCAATAAAATCCATTATCATTTTACCACAGAACTCTTCAATATGCATCAGAATTTTTTGGCAATATTCTGCCATTTCTCTGCCCGTCTCCGGAAAATCCCGTGAAATCCGGCAGGAGGGCAGCGCTTCCCTTCCGGAAATATCCGGTATGCCGGAGTCCGCGGCTTCTCTGCCGGGCAGGCCAGGACATCGGATCCCAAAAGCGCCTGCTGTCCGCGGAGCGTTTTGCGCTGCGGAAATGAAAAGATACCACCGGAAAACGGCGGTATCCTGGTTCTTCTCTTATGTAAGGGCCGGCAGCTCCTCCGCGTAGCGGCAGAACTCTTCAAAGCTTCCGGTCAAAAATCCCTCCAGGGGCTTTTCATGGCGGTTCAGAAGACAGTCCGTCAGCAGGTAGCCGGTGAGTCCCAGCTCCACGCTGCACATATCCTCGTCCACGTCATTTCCCACCATCATGCACTGCTCCGGCTCTTTTCCCAGCCGTTTCAGGATGGAGCTGTAGTAATCCAGGCTGGGCTTGCAGTAAGTCTCCTCCTCATAGGTGGTGATCAGCGCGAAATCCTCCGCCGACAGTCCCGCCCATCCCATCCTGCGGTGCGTAGCTATGGCAGGGAACAGCGGATTGGTGGCCAGGACCACCGTATACCCTTTGGACTTCAGCAGCTTGACCACTTTATCCGAGAGAGGCTGGTAAGACGTGGCCGCCTTGGCCTCTCCAAACTGGTTTTTATAAAATTCCACAAATACTTCTTCCCGGCTCAGCATATTCTGTCCCATGACCTGGGAAAAGACCTGCCAGAACCGCTCCCGGTTGCTCATGGTGCCGTCATTCCTCACCATGGCGCCCGTCCCCTTCCACACAGAGGAGACCAAGAGCTTGGGATCGTATCCATCCGGCGCGAAAGTCGTCCCCAGGGCCTTCATATAGAGCTCCAGGAACTTGTCCTGGTCCATGGGGAGCAGCGTTCCGTCCAGATCAAACAAAACCGTGTCTATCATTTTCCGTCCTGCCATTTCATGTCCTTTAAGATGTCACAGAAATCAAAGGTTGCGAAATAATCCCTGGGCGTCTCCGCGCGGCGGATCATCTGTACGCTTCCGTCCTCTTTGAGGAGCAGCTCCGCGGACCGCAGCTTTCCATTGTAATTGTATCCCATGGAAAAGCCGTGAGCTCCCGTGTCATGGATCACCAGGAAATCCCCGATGTCCACCTTGGGCAGCATCCGGTCGATGGCAAACTTATCGCTGTTTTCGCAGAGTGAACCCACCACGTCGTACTTGTGGTCGCAGACGCTGTTGTCCTTTCCCATGACCGTGATGTGATGATAAGCGCCGTAAATGGCGGGCCTCATCAGGTTCGCGGCGCAGGCGTCGCAGCCGATATATTCTTTATACGTATGCTTCTCGTGGATCGCCTTTGTGACCAGGCAGCCGTAAGGCCCCATCATAAACCGGCCCATCTCGCAATAGAGGGCCACGTCGCCCATACCGGCGGGCACCAGCACTTCCTCGTAGACCTTCCGTACGCCCTCGCCGATCACCATGATGTCGTTGGGCTCCTGGTCGGGCTTATAGGGGATCCCCACGCCGCCGGAGAGGTTGATGAACTTAATATCCGCTCCCGTTTTCTCCTTCAGCTCCACAGCCAGCTCAAAGAGCACCTTCGCCAGCATGGGATAGTACTCGTTGCTCACCGTGTTGCTGGCCAAAAAGGCGTGGAGCCCGAAGGTCTTTACGCCCTTTGCCTTTAAGATCCGAAAGCCCTCGACGATCTGGTCATGGGTGAAGCCGTACTTGGAATCCCCGGGGTTGTCCATGATCCCGTTGCTGAGCTTAAAATATCCGCCGGGATTGTAGCGGCAGCTGATGGTCTCCGGAAGCCCCGCGCATTTTTCCAGGAACTCAATGTGGGTGAAATCATCCAGGTTGATGAGAGCGCCCAGCTTTCTCGCCAGCTTGAACTCCTCCGCCGGGGTGTCGTTGGAGGAGAACATGATCTTCTCCCCCGGAAAATGGAGGGCGTCGGCCAGCATGAGCTCCGTCAGGGAGGAGCAGTCGCAGCCGCAGTCATACTCCTTTAAGATATTGATGAGGAACGGGTTGGGGGTTGCCTTGACGGCAAAATACTCCCGGAAGCCCTGATTCCAGGAAAAGGCCTCTTTTACGCGGCGGATATTTTCCCGGATCCCCTTTTCATCATATAAATGGTAAGGAGTCGGATAGGTCTTATCGATCTCCTTCAACTGTTCCAGTGTTACAAAAGGTTCCTTTTTCATCTGTCCCGATGCTCCTTTCGCTTCTCATAAGTCAATCCCAGCATACTATAGCCGGACTCAAATGTCAACAAACTAGGGAAGCGGCTTGTAGCGGCTGCTGTCTATGTATTCCCTCTCCACCAGATTTCCGGCTCCGTCGTAATACTCCCGGTAAGTCTTATAGGAGAGCTCTCCCGTCTGTTCCACCACGCACTTCACCGTGATGTCGCTCTCCTTTGTTCCGATGATCTGCACCGATACCACGTCGTTTTCATATTTCACCGAAAGTTTGATGGGATACTGATGGTTGTTCTGGAATTTGAAATCCGGTTCGGGCCATGAAACCGTGGCGTCCATCCCGTAAGGCACATAAGTCACGATCATGGAGTGGAACCTTCTCTGGATCACCTCCAGATCTGTCTGGAGGACCGCCGAATAGATCGTGGAGGAAACCTGGCAGACGCCGCCGCCGGGCTCCTTGACCACATCGCCGTCCTGATAGGCGTTGGCCAGCTCAAAGCCCCTCTCCAGGGTGGTGTTCCCGATATGCTCGTTGTAGGAGAAGGTCTCGCCGGGAAGAAGGATCACCTCGTCGCAGAAGCCTGCCGCAAGGCTGATATTGTGCTTCTTGCCCGCGTCGCCCGTGACCCGGCTCTGATAGCTGCCCAGCTCATCCCGGAACAGGTTTTCTTCCATGTCCTCCGTGGTGATGTCCGGCTGCGTCACGGTCAGGGGGACCACCACATCCGTCCCCTCCGCCGAAGCGGCGCAGGCAGCCTGCGCCGCCTCGATATCCAGAGAAATCCCCGGAGAAGAAGGCTGGATCTCATATCCCGCTTCCCGCGAAAGCGCCGCATCCACCGGATCCCGGTACAGCTCATCCGCGATCTTTTTCAGATCGGGAAGCTCCGGATGGGTCTCGGCCACGGGACACTGCAGCTCTTCTCCCATCTGCCGTCCCTCTATGACCTGGACCAGCTGCTCTTTTAACTGTTCCCCGTCTGCCGCCGCTCCGGACGTCCCCATATGGATCACCAGATCTGTCCCAATCTGCTCCCAGGACGTCTCCACATGGCTGTCATAGTCCAAAATACCGGAAGCCTCCATGGCCTGCTCCAGTTTGTCCGGTTCCATGACCTCGGGGAAAACTTCCAGCTCCTGCGGTTTCCCCGGATGGATCTTGTTCATGAACCAGTCCGCACCCTGCAGGATCCAAAGCCTGTGCCCCATCCTGTACGCCTCCTCAAGCTCCCCGGAAGGGTCCAGGCCCAGCGCCGGAAAGACCGGGATCTCAAATTCCTGTCCATCCAGCCGGACACGGACGGATGCCTCTCCATATTCCTTCCGGAAATCTTCCTGTATCTGCTGTCCGGCCTCTTCCACGGACAGCCCCTTCACAGGCACTCCGTTTATGGACACCGCTTTCCAGATCACCTCATCGTCCACCGCCGCACATAAGATCAGATAGGCGGCCGCCAGGACTGCCAAAACGGCGCCGGCCGCGATCCATTTTTTCTTCATGATTCCTCCTCGGGGCCTGCCGGCCCTCTTATCTCAGAACGGAAACTGTTTTTCCATCCTTCTGTTTTTTTTCAGTATACCACCCAACAGTTACAAAGGTCCAGCAAAAACCGCGGATCACTGTTCCGCCGCCTCCGGTACTCCAAGTCCGACGGCCAGCTCCGTCAGAAACGCTTCCATGGTCCCCCCGCTCCTCCTCCGAAAACTCCGGAAGTTCCAGGACAGAAGCCCAGGGATCTTCATAGACCGGAAGCGTATCCAAAGCTGCGGAAACATTCCAGGGATTTCCATCCACAAACTGGGAACTGTCATAGGCCTCCAGACCTCCGAGACCTGTCCCCCCAAGCTGCGGTCCCCAAGACCACCGTCAGAAAGCCGCAGGCAAAGACTGCCGCCCATTTACAGACCTGTCTCTGCCTCCTCCTCTTTCTCCTGACCTTGTCCGCTTCCTCCAGCAGCTCTTCATCCAGAAATCGGAGCGCGTCGCTTAAAGCTTCCGGCCCTGTCATAGAAATCCCTCCTGTTCCAGATACTTCCTGAGCCTCACCCGGATCCGGTGAAGCATGCTCCTGGCCTTTGATTCGCTCATCTTATAATGGAACGCTGCCTCCCTGACAGAATCCATATAATAATACCTTCCTATGAAAAGCCCCCTCGCCTCCTCCAGCTCGGAAAGGGAGTCCGCATATTCGATTATGGTCCGCTTTTTTCGTTTCCTGGACCGGTACCGGTCTATGGATACGGAACGGGCCAGTTTCCCCAGATAGAGGGCCAGCGAATCCGGTCTGCCCGGCGGAATGGAATCCCAGGCTTTTAAATAGGTATCGTTGACGCTTTCCCGGCTGTCCTCCCGGTCTCCCAGGATATTATGGGCGATCTTATACAGCATACTTCCGTTCCGTCTCACGGAGCGCCCTCTCCTCCCGTTCCCAATACAGGGCGACGATCTCATGGTCCTCCATTCTGTTTTCCCACCTCCTGCTGCCGGATCCCTATACCTTATAAGACGACAAAAAAGCCCATCCGGTTGCAAAAAAAAGAAAGTTTCGGATCAGATCCGAAACTTTCTCCATAAAACGGTACGTTATTCGTCTACGCTGTAGTTGGGCGCTTCCTTGGTGATATGGATGTCATGAGGATGGCTCTCCTTCAGGGAAGCGGCTGAGATCTTGATGAACTGCGCCGTCTCCATGAGGGTGGGGATATCCTTGGCTCCGCAGTAGCCCATACCGGAACGGATGCCGCCCACCAGCTGGAACACCGTATCCTCCACGGTCCCCTTATAGGCCACGCGTCCTTCCACGCCTTCCGGCACCAGTTTCTTGGCTCCGGTCTGGAAGTAGCGGTCCTTGCTGCCGTTCTCCATGGCGGCGATGGAACCCATACCGCGGTATACCTTATACTTCCTTCCCTGGAACAGCTCAAAGCTTCCCGGGCTCTCGTCGCAGCCGGCGAAGATGCTGCCCATCATGCAGACGCTGCCGCCTGCGGCGATGGCTTTTGTCATATCACCGGAATACTTGATCCCACCGTCGGCGATGATGGGGATGCCATATTCCCTGGCCACGGCATAGGACTCCATGATGGCTGTGATCTGAGGAACGCCGATACCGGCCACCACACGGGTGGTGCAGATGGAACCGGGGCCGATGCCTACCTTGACTGCGTCCACGCCTGCATCGATCAGCGCCTTGGTCGCCTCGCCCGTCGCCACATTGCCGGCGATGACCTGGAGATCCGGATAATTGGCCTTGATGTCACGGACTGCATTGAGGATATTGGCAGAATGGCCATGGGCGGAGTCGATCACGATACAGTCGACCTTTACCTTCACCAGAGCCTCCACTCTCTCCATCATGTTGGCTGTGATCCCCACAGCGGCGCCGCATAAGAGCCTGCCCTGGGCGTCCTTGGCAGACAGCGGGTATTTGATCTGCTTCTCAATATCCTTGATGGTGATCAGGCCCTTCAGATTGAAGTCCTTGTCCACGATGGGGAGCTTTTCCTTCCTGGCCTTGGCCAGGATCTTCTTGGCCTCCTCCAGAGTGATCCCCTCCTGGGCCGTGATCAGCCCCTCGGAGGTCATGGATTCCTTGATCTTCTTCGTGAAATCCGTCTCAAACTTCAGATCCCGGTTGGTGATGATGCCCACCAGCTTCTTTCCCTCTGTAATGGGCACGCCGGAGATCCGGAACTTTGCCATCAGATCGTTGGCGTCAGCCAGGGTATGTTCAGGAGATAAATAAAAAGGGTCGGTGATGACACCATTTTCAGAACGCTTGACCTTGTCCACCTCTTCTGCCTGGGCCTCTATGGACATATTTTTATGAATGATCCCGATTCCGCCCTGTCTCGCCATCGCGATCGCCATCCTGTGTTCTGTTACTGTGTCCATCCCGGCACTCATCATCGGAATATTTAATCTGATCTTCTTCGTCAGCCAAGTTGATAAGTCCACCATGTTCGGTGTCACCTCGGAATACGCAGGTACCAGCAGTACATCGTCAAAGGTAATTCCCTCACCGATTATCTTAGCCATGTCTTTTCTCCTTTCTTCCTTCTGCACCAAAAATTCTCCTTATTTAATATAATATCCTATCAAAAATGTCCGTCAGTGTCAAACAGATTTCCAATGCCTTTTCCGTGGTTTTCCTGTGCAAAATCACAAAAAGAGAAGCGCAGGATCATCCGATCAGAGGATAAAGCGCCGCCCCCGTTCCATTAGAGTAAAAGACCGCCGGGCATTGCCCGGCGGAAATATCGTTTACTGTTTTACTTTTACCCACTGACCTGTTTTGTTGGACTCGTCCATCGCGTCCAGAAGGCGGATGACCGCCAGGCCGTCCTCTCCTGTGACAAACGGCTCGGTATCCTTTTCGATGGCTTCCACAAATAACCGGTCGATATCGGTCAGGACCGTCTGGCTCTGATCCGGATTTTCCGGAAAATCGTAGTAAGCCGTCGTCCCGTCCTTGTATTCCACCACCACCGGATGGTCCTGCCGGTAAAGGGTGATGGTCCCCTCGGTGCCGAAAAGCCGGGTGATCCGGTCTTCTCCGCCCATGCTGGTCCAGCTGTTGACGATCAGCCCCACGACGCCGTTGTCCATTTCCACAATGCTCATGGAGTTGTCGTCCACATCGATCAGGCTCCCGTCCGGTTTGGTCTTTTCCAGAGTCGGCGCATAGGTAAATACCCGGTCGTATTCCGCTCCGGTCATCCACCGCATCAGGTCGATCCGGTGGCTGCCCACATCGCTCATCACGCCGCGTCCGGACTCTTCTTTATTAAAATAGGCATTGTTGTTCCCGTAAACGGAGGCGTATTCCGGACCCTTGATTCCAAGGAAGGTGCGGAAGGTCAAAAGCCTGCCGATCTCGCCCTTTTCCAGAAGCTCCTTCGCCTTTCTGTGGGGCTCGTACCGCCGCTGGTTGTGGGAGATCATCAGCTTTTTCCCGGACTTTTTCGCGGCCTCCACCATCTTCTCGCAGTCCTTCGCAGTGACGGCCATGGGCTTCTCGCAAAGGACGTGTTTTCCCGCCAGAAGAGCCCGCACCGTGTAATCACAGTGGGAACGGGCCGCCGTGCAGACCACGACCGCGTCCACCTGTGGATCGGAAAGGACCTCCTCGAAACTTTCGTAGACTTTTCCCCCGAATCCGGAGGCACATTCCTCCGCCCGGGCCCTGGTCCGGTTATAGAATCCGGCCAGCCTCGCCTCCGGCACCATGGAAAGCGCCGGGATATGGCGGTTTCTCGCGATTCCGCCGCAGCCGATAATCGCAATTCCAACCATCGGTTATTTCACCATTCCTTCCTCTTCGACAACCTCTCCCATCAGGGTAAACACATACCGGTCCACGTCAAGGGGAAGCGCGCAGCCGGGAGCAAAGATAAATCTTCCGTCCCCGCTCTCTTCCATTCCCGTAAGCAGACGGCGGCGCAGGACCTCCTTGATAGCCTCTCTGTCGTTGTCGGCATTGACAAAGTCGTTGTGCTGGTCGATTCCGCCGATCAGGACCTTGTCCGGATACATATTCCGCACTTCGCGGATCGAGGTCAGCCTGGACATATCGGGAATCTTCGTGCAGTTTTCCCAGTTGAGGGCCTGGAGGCCTTCATAGTCGGCAAATTCCTCAAAGGCCAGATCCTCGCAGTAATGGACGTGGAGCATGTTAAACCAGGTCCTGTCCTTGATATGGTTCAGAAGGGCCTTGTCGTAAGGATGACAGAACTCATCCATCTGGGCCTTGGTGAGGAGGCTTCGCACCGCCCACTGGGTTGCCAGGAAGATCCCGTCGATTCCTGCATCCATAAGACGGTCCAGGAAGCGCAGATTGGTTTCCAAAAGCGTATGGAGCGCCTTATGTACCTTTCCCGGCTCCTCAGCCAGCATCTTAAGGACCGGCGCGGGATTGGTGGAGCTGGTCATTTCCTGAAGCCAGGTCAGGGGCGTAAAGATCGTCGCCAGGACAGGCACCTCGCCCTTATAATGGCCGCAGACATTTCTGGCGATGTTGATTTCCCTCTGGAACACGGGATTGGCGTCCACATCGGCGACCTTAAGAGCCGCCGCGTCATCTGCATTTTTGATGGGATATTCCCGGATATCTCCCGACCACTCTCTGGGATCGTTTCTCCAGCGGATGTCCGCGCCGTAAGCCTCGGCAAAATAATGGCCGTTGCTCATCAGCTTTACGAAATCCCATCCGTTGTTTTCGGTAAAGTCGATGGTCGCCTTGGAAAAATCCTTTACATTGCGGTCCACCATGGGCATGTGCAGCCAGCCGGAAACGCCGACTCTGTCCACTGTACGGTTTTCTACCATTGCCCGGATACGCTCTGCTCGCTTCATATTCTCTTTCCTTTCTGTATGGAAATATTTATTTGCTTTCATTATAGGTCTTTTTTTCCATGAAAACAATGTATTCTTTTACTTTTCATACGGATTATTTTCCCTGGTCCGGCGGAAGCGGTCATAAGCTCTCTCGTCTGGCATGGGCAGGATCTAAATCCCATTCTCTTATCAGAAAGCGGTCATAAATACAGAAAAGCCCGGCTTTCGCCGGGACTTTGTCTACAGTCTGAGAGCCGGCAGCAAAAAACACTGCCGGCTCGATAAAAATTTCATTCATGACTCTGCCCATCCGGGCAGACCGGTCTGTGAAGATGATGAATCACATCATTCCCATTCCGGGATTTGCGGCTGCTGCCGGAGTTTCTTCTTTGATATTGGCGACTACGGATTCTGTCGTCAGCAGAGTAGCGGCAACGCTGGTCGCATTCTGCAGAGCGCTCCTGGTGACCTTGGCAGGATCCACGATGCCTGCGGGGATCATCTCCACATACTCCTCATGGAGAGCGTCGAAGCCATGGCCTGTAGCGGATTCCTTTACCTTGTTGACGATCACGGAGCCTTCCAGGCCCGCATTCTCCGCGATCCTGAACAGAGGAGCCTCCAGAGCTTTCAGAACGATCCTTGCGCCGGTCTTCTCATCGCCGTCCAGACCGTCCACCATCTCTGCCACTTTCTTGGCCGCGTGGATATAAGCAGAGCCGCCGCCTGCGATGATGCCTTCCTCTACAGCTGCCTTGGTGGCTGCCAGAGCATCCTCCATACGGAGCTTCGCTTCCTTCATCTCTGTCTCGGTCGCAGCGCCTACACGGATCACGGCTACGCCGCCGGACAGCTTCGCGAGACGCTCCTGGAGCTTCTCTCTGTCGAAATCAGAAGTGGTCTCTTCGATCTGAGCCTTGATCTGGGCGATCCTTGCCTGGATGTCCTCGCTCTTGCCTTCTCCGTCTACGATGATGGTGGTCTCTTTCTGTACCTTAACGGATTTCGCACGGCCCAGCTGGTCCATGGTAGCTTCCTTCAGGTCAAGACCTACTTCGTCGGAGATCACGGTACCGCCGGTCAGGATGGCGATATCCTTGAGCATTTCCTTCCTTCTGTCGCCGTAGCCGGGAGCCTTTACGCCCACTACGCTGAAGGTGCCGCGCAGCTTGTTGACGATCAGGGTGGTCAGCGCCTCGCCCTCGATGTCCTCCGCGATGATGAGAAGCTTCGCGCCGCTCTGTACGATCTGCTCCAGAAGAGGAAGGATCTCCTGGATGTTGCTGATCTTCTTATCGGTGATCAGGATGTAGGGGTTATCCAGCTCTGCGCACATCTTCTCCATATCGGTGCACATATAAGCGGAAATATATCCTCTGTCGAACTGCATACCTTCTACCAGGTCCAGTTCGGTCTTCATGGTCTTGGACTCTTCGATGGTGATGACGCCGTCCTTGGAGACCTTATCCATGGCGTCGGCTACCATCTCGCCTACGCTGTCGTCGCCTGCGGAAATGGCTGCGACTCTCGCGATCTGGTTCTTTCCGCTGATGGGCTCGCTCATGGAAGCAATGGCCTCCACTGCCTTATCGGTGGCCTTCTTCATACCCTTTCTCAGGATGATGGGGTTGGCTCCCGCCGCCAGGTTCTTCACGCCCTCATGGACCATGGCCTGAGCCAGGACTGTAGCAGTGGTCGTACCGTCGCCGGCCACGTCATTGGTCTTGGAAGCCACTTCCTTGATGAGCTGAGCGCCCATATTCTCAAACGCGTCCTCCAGCTCGATCTCCTTCGCGATGGTCACGCCGTCGTTGGTGATCAGGGGAGTTCCGTAAGTCTTATCCAGGACGACGTTGCGTCCCTTGGGCCCCAGGGTAACCTTTACTGTATCTGCAACCTTGTTGACGCCGGCTTCCAGGGCCGCTCTCGCGTCAGCGCCGAATTTGATTTCCTTTGCCATAATTCCTCAATCTCCTTTTTGCTGTTTTCTTATTTTACCACTGCCAGGATGTCGCTCTGTTTTACGATGATGAACTCTTCGTCATCCAGCTTCACTTCTGTTCCCGCATACTTGGAATAGATGACCTGATCCCCTGCGGCTACTTCCATCTTCACATCGTCGGTGCCGGGGCCCACTGCGATCACTTCTGCCTGCTGGGGCTTCTCCTTTGCCGTGCCGGGCAGCACGATACCGGATTTGGTGGTTTCTTCTGCTTCAACCTGTTTTAATACGACTCTGTCGCCTAAAGGTACTAATTTCATTTTCATTCCTCCTGTTTCGATTATTAGCACTCATTCAAATCGAGTGCTAACCAACTGTCCTTATATTAAACAATTTAAATACAAAATGCAAACTTGGTTTCAAGGCTTATTGTCTTTATTTTTTACAGTTATCTCTTATTTTCTCAGCTTTTCTCTTCCTATTTTGTTTTTTCTATATTTTTACATTTTCATAAAAATTCACCTTTTCAATCTGCTGAAAAAGGTTTACAATATTACAAAATCTCAATTTCAGAAAGGAGCCTGACCCATGCGCAAGGGTATTTTCAAAAAGGTCCTCACCGTCGCCGTGCTGGCTGCCGGCGCCGCCGCCGTCATCGCAAAGGTGACCGGGAACAGGAAGGATGGATCCGACAGGAAAGAAGAGGAATTCAAAAGCTGTGAGGAAGGATCCGTAAACAGGACTTACGTCCCCCTTTCCCATGAACCTGCTTCCGGATCCGAAACGGAAGAAAACACTTCCGAAGACGAAAAGGCCTGAACCGCCTGCCAAAAGCTCTCCTTCGCCGCGACCCGGCCGGGAGAGCTTTTTTCTATTCTATAGGAAACTTCGTTTCCATAGAGCAAAACACTCCGTGGGAGCGCACTGCGGCGGAGAAGAATTCTGCCGCTTATGCGGCCCGCCGCAGGCGGAACCGGTGAAAAACGGCGCAGAGCAGGATTCTTTTGTAACCTTTTTCCCTTTCGGGCCGTCTAAAGGGCAGATGGACCATCAGATCTACAGCAAAGGAGGGGGACTCTTGGAAAAAGAAATCCTAAAACTGGCCAGGCAGGCAGCCCGGGGAAACGTCAGTGCCTACGGTTCCCTGATCGTCCATTACCAGGACTATCTCTACCGGATGGCGTTTCTCCACGTGAAAAACGAGACCATGGCTCTGGACGTAGTGGGGGACTGCATCTTAAAAGGATTCCAGTCCATCCGTCGCCTGAAGCACCCGGAATACTTCAAGACCTGGATCACCAGGATCCTGATCCGCTGCGCCGCCGACGCGTTTTCCAAAAACCGCGGCGAGGTTCCGATGGATCCCGCAGGAGAGGCCTTTCCCGCCGGCACGTCCGGGATTTCGGCGGAAGAAAAATGGGATCTGTACGATGCCATTGACCGTCTGCCGGAAAAATATAAGACCGTGATCATCCTGAAATATTTCAGTGAACTGACGGTCCGGGAGATCGCCTACGCCATGGATATACCGGAAGGTTCCGTAAAAGCTTATTTAAGCCGCGCCAGAAAAGAGCTGCGCGGCCATCTGAAGGAGGGATATTTTTATGCAACTTAAATTCGATGACATTCCCGTATCGGATCATCTGGAGGAGACTGTACGCTCCAGCATGGAAGCCGTCAGAAAAGAACGCCGGAAGGCCCGCCGGAAACACCTGCTCATCGGCTGTGCTTCGACAGCAGCCGCCTTCGCGGCAGCCGCCGTCTTCTGCGTCGCCAATCCGTCCCTGGCCGCCAAGCTCCCCCTCATTGGCGGGATCTTTTCCGATCTGGAAGACGACTTTATCTATCCCGGCGACTATTCTGACCGGGCTCAGGTCCTGACGCCCCAGGAGACCACGGAAGAGGTCTCCGAAGCAGAAAGCACAGAAGCTGCCCAGCCGGCAGACGCCTACACGGCCACCGACCAGGGAGTCACCATCACCGCTTCTGAGATCTACTGCGACGGGCTCTCCGTATACCTGTCTTTGGACGTCTATACCGAAACGCCTCTCGGGTATCACTATGACAGCGCCGGAAACCAGACGCCTGCCACCGTTTATCTGAGCGGCAGCTCTTACTTCGACGGGGCCCTGAATCCCGGAGGCTCCATCGGAAATACGGATTTCCATACGGAGCAGCTGGATGAGAATCATGTGAAGGGCATGCTGAAGATCGACCTTCCCGCCCCTTCCTTTGACGGCGGCTCTGTCCATCAGCTGGATATTTCCATGAAAGCGTTCGGAGCGGACTATGACAATCCCGACGGGACTCCCGTGTCCGTCTATGAGAATCCCGCCGAGACTGCTCTTTGGATCCGGGGAGACTGGGATCTCTCCCTTCCCTGTACCATAGACACCTCCGGCCTCCAGGCCTTTGAAGGACTGAATCCTGAGGATACAGAAGGCAATATCACCGATGTCTATATCTCTTCCTACCAGGTCATCGTCCAGCATGTACCGGTACCCGATGAATGGGGAAATCCCATGAGCGGCATCTGTGCCTTCGACCAGGACGGAAATCCGCTGAAGCACGGCAGCAATTCTTCTCCCTTTGGCTATGATTTCTTTACCCTGGACGGAAAACAGCCTTCCGAGATCCGCTTCTATGTGATCAGCGACTGGGTCCGGGCGCATAAGATCAAGACCGAGGCGGAGGCGGCCGCCGAGGCCCTCGGCTCCTGTACCATCCAGCCTGCATGGAACTGACCGGTTCTCAGGCCGGCAAAAAACGGCGTGGCTTTAGCCGAGGTGCGATAACGAAGGAAATATGTAAGGTGGCGGTGCAGCCGGAAGGCTGTGCCGCCGCTTTGCGTTGTCAGGCTGTTTTCTTCTTTCGGTTTTGCATACCGAGTCTGCCATCGAGGGCAACGCAATCTTCATCGGCAATATTGATAATACCCGCAGCCTTGTAGTAAATCTCAATCTTCTGTTTTCTGTGGCCGCTGCTCTTGTCGGGAGCGTGTACCACAATTCTGTCAACCAAATCGTTCAGGATTTCCGCCGTAAGCTCCTCAGGATCGGTATATTTGCGAACATTCTTCAGGAACCGCTGAAGGTCGTGCTGTTCCTGTTCGCCGCTTTCAATCAGCTCCTGCAAATCAAGAATCGCCGCTTTG
>CAJFUL010000078.1 GCA_904420245.1 Candidatus Paralachnospira avium | reverse complement strand
GAATAAATGAGACGAAGATTTTGCCTCCAAAAAGGCAAGAAGAAGCTGCCGCACCTATGATTTACTAATCATTGATGCGACAGCCCCTTTTTATGCTATTAAGAAGCTTCATTTTCATAGAGCAAAATATTCCGTGGGACCGTGCTGCGGCGGAACGGAAAATGCGGTATGGGTCGTAGTTTGTCCCTGCGAGGAATGCAGCCTGCGGCAGGACGAGATGGCCGGGCGCTCCGGCAGCCCGGTCCGGTCAGAACCCGGTGCGGGAGCAGAACCAGCGGCCGCTTTGTTTCTCCATGAGAAACCGAGTTCCGCATGGAGCGAAACATCCGGAAATGTTCAGAGCGGCCGGATTTTATCTGTGGCCGGGTTAGTGAGCGGGACCTGCCAGCGGCGGAGCAGAAAATACCGTTGGGCAGCCCGGTAACCGGATATGGCCAGAACCCGGCGTAGGAACGTTCATTTCCGGGGAGCTTCCGGCCCGGGAGCCCGGTCCGGAAAACCTTGTCGAAAAGTTTTCCGGAGCCGCTTCCTCCTTTCGACAGCCTTTCCGGGACAGGCCCGTTATAATAGTCTCTCAGGGAGGTACTGCGATGAAAAGGGAGACTTTTTTCCGGACGTTTCTGGCGCTGGTCTTTGGATTTGTCCTGACGGCGTTTCTGGCCCAGGGAAAGACGCTGGCGTCCATCGTGCGGGCAGGTTTGTATTTCAGTGTAGTGTTTACGGGGTATAAATACGGGGCCGGCATCGGGGCTGTGACCGGCACCTGCTGCGGGATCATAGATACGGTATGGCAGAATGACATATCCATGATGGGGATGCTGTGTGTGTCAGGCGTCCTCTCCGGAGTATTCCGGAGTTTGGGAAAGACGGGGAGCGCCATGGGATTTCTGGCCGGGGCCGCCACGCTGGGGATGATCTATCTGCCCCAGGGGACCGGCCGGCAGATCCCGGAATTTTTTACGGCGGCGGTGGTATTCCTCCTGGTGCCGCGGAAGCTCTGCCGGCAGACGGAGATCCGGAAGGATCCCATCAGGCCCTTCACCTTTTATATGCCCGGCCGGGAGCGGACGGCGGCAAAGCGCGTGCAGGCGGTCTCGGATTCCATGGAGAAGCTGGCGGGCACCTTTTCCAGATGGAGCGGGGAGGAAGAGGAGGACGAGTGCGTAGTGGAGGAGGGGATCCCCCGGGTACAGGAGGAAGCACAGGAGAGGGAGCCGCTGGAGGAGCTGGTATGGAAGGAGCGCTATGAGGAGTGCCGGGAAGCGGTGGCGGAGGGTTTTCGGGAGATGGAGCGGATCCTGTCCAGACTGTCCGGCGACATCGAGTCCACCGCGGACGTCTCCGGGCAGTACAGAGACAGGCTCAGGCGGGAGCTGCGGGCCAGACGCGTGCGGCTGGAAGGGCTGATGGTGCTGGAACAGGAGAAAGAGCTGAAGGAGGTCTATCTGACGGTGCGGGCCCTGGGAAACCGCTGCATGACGGTGCGGGAGCTGGCGGAAACGGTGAGCCTGATCCTGGAGGAGAAATTCCTGCCTTCCCTGGACAGCCGCCGCATCGTGGCCAAGGAGGCGTGCACCGTGCGTTTGGTGAAGGCGCCCGCGTATATGATGCTCCATGGCATCGCCAGGGAATCCAGAGACGGAGAACAGTTCTCCGGAGATAATTTTACGTTCTGCCGCCTGCCGGACGGCAGGATGCTCTTCGGCCTGGCCGACGGTATGGGATCGGGAAAAGAAGCTTTCCAGGACAGCGAGACGGTGATGGAGCTGGCGGAACAGCTGATGGCCAGCGGCTTTGGCCTGGAGCAGTCGCTGCGGCTGATGAACTCCGTCCTCCTCTTAAAAGAGCAGGAGCAGAGACCCATCACCGTGGATCTGGCCGTGGCGGACCTTCATACGGGCATATGCGAGTTTGTCAAGGCGGGAGGCGTCACCACCTTCATCAAAAAGGGGAGGAGGATCGAGACCATACGGGCAGATTGTCTTCCCGCCGGAGTCCTGAGCCGGGCCCGTCCCGACAGGATGGAGATCCCCCTGTCTGACGGAGACAAGGTCATCATGGTCACAGACGGCATCCTGGATGCCCTGAACGGGGAGGACAAGGAAGAGACCATGCGGGAGATCCTGGCCTGTACTTCCGGCGAGAACCTCCAGGACACGGCAGATGAGATCCTCCATTACGCCAAGGTATCCGGCGAAGGCTGCCGGGACGATATGACGGTGCTGGCCGTGGGACTGTGGAAGGCTTGAAAAGGCGGGCATTTGACTTTGGCGGGGATTTCCAGTATGATAAGCTTGTTAGGGGGACGATATGATCCAAACAGTACTGGAAACCATTCAACGGGAAAATCTACTGCAGGCAGGCGAAATGGCGGTGGCCGGAGTGTCCGGCGGCGCAGACTCGGTCTGCCTGCTTTCTGTACTCCTGGAGCTTTCCGAAGCGCTGGGGATCCGGGTGGGAGCCGTCCATATCAACCACGGGATCCGGGGCCGGGAGGCGGAGCGGGACGAGGAGTTTGTGAGGGGATTCTGCCGGGAAAGGGGAGTTCCCCTTTTGGTATACAGGAGGGATGTGCCCGCCATGGCGGCGGAGAAAAAGCTGTCCTTAGAGGAGGCGGGACGCATCGTCAGGAGGCAGTGCTTCAGCCGGGCGCTCGAGGAGTTTTCGGCCGGCACCGCGGCTGCGGCCCACAACCAGAACGACAATGCGGAAACCTTCTTATTCCGGCTGTTCCGGGGCAGCGGCCTTTCCGGTCTTTCCGGGATGGAGGCGAAGATCGATCTTCCGGATGGGGGAAAGCTGGTGCGCCCCCTGCTCCATGTGTCCAGGAAGGAGATCGAGGCTTATCTGGCGGAGAAGGGGATCTCTTTCTGCCAGGACAGCACCAACCGGGAGGAAAGCTACAGCAGGAACAGGATCCGCCTGCGGATCCTGCCCCAGGCGGAGCAGATCAACGAGCAGGCAGTCTCCCATATCGTCCAGGCGGCGGCCATGATCGGGCAGCTGGAGCGGGAGCAGGAAGAGCGGGCCGCCTCCTGGATCCGGGACCACTGCGTCCGGGAGGGGAACTTTGCGCAGATCCCGTGCAGGGAACTGGGAGAGATGGGCCGCGTCCAGGCGGGCCTCGTGATCCGAAAGACGGCGGAGGAGCTTTCCGGGAGCCTTAAGGATCTGTCCCTGGTCCATACGGAGAGCGTGCTGGGGCTTTTGGAAAAGCAGCCGGGGCGGCGTGTGCAGCTCCCGGCCGGACTTCTGGCGGTCCGGGAGAGCGGCGGGATCTGGCTGGGGTACCCGGAGACGGAGGCGGGAGAGGAGGAGATCCTCCTGGATCCGCGGGAAGAGGAGCAGGAGGCGCAGCTCTTCGGCATGGGCTTTTCCTACCGGCTGCTTCCCGCCGCTCCGGGGCAAAAAATTCCGGAAAACAGGTATACGAAATGGTTCGATTATGATAGAATAAAGGATAGACTTTCGCTGCGGGGAAGACGTCCCGGCGACTGGTTTTCTGCCTTTCGGGACGGACGCCGCCAGACGGTCAAGGCTTATATGATCAATGAAAAGATCCCGGCCAGGGAGAGAGGGAGGATCCCCCTCCTGGCGGACGGAAGCCATGTCCTCTGGATCGTGGGAGGACGCATCAGCGAAGACTATAAGGTGACTTCGGACACCAGACGGATATTGGAGATCAAATTCAAAAGAGGAGAGGCCGGTTATGGAAAATAAGATCAAAGTATTGATCCCTGAGGATCAGGTAGAAGCAAAGGTAAAGGAGATCGGCGAGAAGATCAGCCGGGACTATGCCGGAAAGGAAGTCCATCTGATCTGCGTCCTGAAGGGCGGCGTATTTTTTACCTGTGAGCTGGCAAAGAGGATCACGGTGCCGGTTTCCCTGGACTTCATGTCCGTTTCCAGCTATGGGGCGGGGACCCAGTCCAGCGGCGTCGTGAAGATCATCAAGGATCTGGATGAGCCTCTGGCGGGCAAGCATGTGCTGATCGTGGAGGACATCATCGATTCCGGAAGGACCCTCAGCTATCTGATCGAGATCCTGAAGCAGAGGGGACCGGCCGACATCCGGATCTGCACCCTTCTCGACAAACCCTCCAGGCGGGTGAAGAAGGAGGTCCAGGTGGACTATACCTGTTTCAGCATCCCCGATGAGTTCGTGGTGGGATACGGCCTGGATTATGACCAGAAATACAGGAATCTGCCCTATATCGGCGCAGTAGAGGTATAAAGGAGGCTTTTGGATTTGCATAAGCAGAAGAGCGGGCTGGGCTTTTATCTGGCGGTACTGGTGATAATCGTCCTGGCCTTCACATGGATTCGCGGCGGGATGTTCGGGGAAGAGGGACATCCGTGGCAGGAGCTGATGGAAGAGGTGGAGAGCGGCAATGTGCAGAGCGCCGTGATCCATCCCAATAAAGAGGTCCCTACCGGTTCCGTGACCCTCAGCTTCCGCGACGGGAGCGGCGAAAAGACCTGGAACGTGGAGGATGTGGGCGAGGCCCAGGATTATCTGATGGAGAACGAAGTGCCGGTGATTATGGGCAGCGTGCCGGACGACGATACGTTCTTTACCATCGTGGCGCCGATCCTGGTGGGGATGCTGATCATATCCATGCTGGTCATGATGATGATCAACCGGTCCATGTCCGGCGGCAGCAACCAGAAGATGATGAACTTCGGAAAGAGCCGGGCCAGGCTCACCAGGGACGGCCATGGCATCGATTTCAAGAATGTGGCCGGCCTGGAGGAAGAGAAAGAGGATCTGGCGGAGATCGTGGATTTCCTGAAGAGCCCCGGCAAATATGTGAAGGTGGGAGCCAGGATCCCCAAGGGCGTCCTGCTGGTGGGCCCTCCGGGAACAGGAAAGACCCTTTTGGCAAAGGCTGTGGCGGGAGAAGCGGGAGTCCCCTTCTTCAGCATCTCCGGCTCGGATTTCGTGGAGATGTTTGTGGGCGTGGGCGCGTCCCGTGTCCGCGACCTCTTTGAGGATGCCAAGAAAAACGCGCCCTGCATCGTGTTCATCGACGAGATCGATGCGGTGGCCAGGCGCAGGGGCACCGGCATGGGCGGCGGCCATGACGAGCGGGAGCAGACGCTGAACCAGTTGCTGGTGGAGATGGACGGCTTCGGCGTCAATGAAGGGATCATCGTGATGGCGGCCACCAACCGGGTGGATATTCTGGATCCGGCCATCCTGCGGCCCGGCCGTTTCGACCGGAAAGTGGCCGTGGGCCGGCCTGATGTGCGGGGCAGGGAGGAGATCCTGAGGGTCCATGCCAAGGATAAGCCTCTGGCTGAGGACGTGGACTTGAAGAAGATCGCCCAGACCACCGCCGGCTTCACCGGAGCCGATCTGGAGAACCTGATGAATGAGGCGGCCATCCTGGTGGCCAAAGAGGGCAGGCCCTTTATCATCCAGCAGGACATCGAGCGCTCCTTCGTGAAGGTGGGCATCGGAGCGGAGAAGAAGAGCAAGCTGATCTCCGAAAAGGACAAGAGGATCACGGCCTACCATGAGAGCGGCCATGCGATCCTGTTCCATCTGCTTCCCGATGTGGGACCTGTGCACACCGTGTCCATCATCCCCACCGGCATCGGGGCGGCGGGATACACCATGCCGCTGCCGGAGCAGGATGAGATGTTCAATACCAGGGGGCGGATGCTCCAGGAGATCGTGGTGAGCCTGGGAGGCCGCATCGCCGAGGAGCTGATCTTTGACGACATCACCACGGGAGCGTCCCAGGACATCAAGCAGGCCACGGAGACGGCCAGGGATATGGTGACCAAGTACGGGATGTCGGAGCGGATTGGCATGATCTGTTATGGAAGCGATGACGATGAGGTGTTCATCGGACGCGACCTGGCCCATACCAGGAGCTACGGCGAGGGCGTGGCCACCACCATCGACGAGGAAGTGAAGCGGATCATCGATTCCTGCTACCAGAAGGCCAGGACCCTTTTGAAGGAGAACATGGACGTCCTCCACAGGAGCGCGGCCCTTCTCATGGAAAAGGAAAAGATAAACGGGGAGGAGTTCGAGGCCCTGTTCCAAAAGGAGGAGAACGGCGGGGATTTGTGAAAAAGCTATAATGGTCCTTCGGCGTGAAAAAGGAAAGGGCTGTTAAAAGTGCTAAAAACCTATGGAGAATCCTGAAAAGTTTGTGCACACTTAAGGGGGCCGGGATGCTATAATAAATAACGTAAAAACCCCCCAATACATTTTATATAGTTTTGCTACACCCCATAAGAAAAGAAATACCTTCTCCTAAAAAGGACAGCGCCAGCTGTCCTTTTTACTTTGCGGGAGAAGCGATTATCCTTGTATAACCATGGGTTTTGGTATAAAATGAGTTAGAGGAAGAAGTTAGGAGTGTTTGTATGCACGACATTAAAAAGATAGATAGAAGGGCTCTTTTCAGTGATGAGACGGCGGATTACCGGATCCCTCCGGAGCCGGAGGCCGGAGAGCGGGTCAGGATCCGTTTCCGGGCGGCCGCGGACGGGATATCCGCCGTATATCTGGTGCCTCAGGGGGAGCAGAACGGCTTTAAGATGGTCCCGGGGGAGGAGGAAGGCCTGTTCCGGTTCTATGAGAGGGAGATCCTCCTGACAGACCGGCCCTGGGCCTACTGCTTCCGCGCCGAGGGGGAGGAGGAGACCTGCTGGTACGATAAGACAGGATATTCTGACCGGCCCCGCTGGGAATATGCTTTTCGCATCATGCCCGGGTTCAAGACGCCGGACTGGGCCAAGGGAGCGGTGATCTATCAGATCTTTGTGGATCGGTTCTGCAACGGCAACCGGGAGAATGACGTACAGGACGGAGAATACCTGTATGTGGATGGGAAGCCTGTCCGCCGGGTGGAGGACTGGTATCAGTATCCGGAAGCCCTGGACGTCAATAATTTTTACGGAGGGGATCTGCAGGGCGTCCTTCAGAAGCTGGATTATTTCAAGAGTCTGGGCGTAGGCGCCATTTATTTCAACCCTCTTTTCGTGTCTCCCTCCAATCATAAATACGACAGTCAGGATTACGACTATATCGATCCCCATTTTGCCAGGATCATCAACGATACGGACTGGACCGCCGCTCAGGGCATGACGAACCGGGATGCGAGGAAATATGTGACCAGGGTAACGGATATGGTCAACCTGGAGGCCAGCAACGCCTTTTTCGCGGAACTGGTGGCGGCTGCCCATGAAAAGGGGATCCGGGTCATCCTGGACGGGGTGTTCAATCACTGCGGTTCCTTCAACAAATGGATGGACAGAGAGCGGATCTATGAGGGGCAGGCGGGATACGCCGACGGAGCCTATATATCCGAGGAAAGCCCCTATCATGACTTCTTTAAATTCCACGGAGGCCAGTGGCCTTACAACAATCACTACGACGGCTGGTGGGGGTATGAGACCCTGCCCAAGCTCAACTATGAGGAATCCCGGGAGCTTTACCGGTATATCATGGGCATTGGCCGCAAATGGGTCTCTCCGCCCTATGATGTGGACGGGTGGCGTCTGGATGTGGCGGCGGACCTGGGCCACAGCGAATCCTTCAATCATCAGTTCTGGCGGGATTTCCGAAAGAGCGTGAAGGAGGCGAAGCCGGATGCGCTGATCCTGGCGGAGCACTACGGAGATCCGGCGGCCTGGCTCCAGGGAGACCAGTGGGATACGGTGATGAATTACGACGCCTTCATGGAGCCTCTCACCTGGTTTTTGACGGGCATGGAGAAGCACAGCGACGAGCGGCGGGACGACTTCTACGGGGACGGCGAGCTGTTCTTCCGGACCATGCTCCATCAGATGAGCCGGTTTTATACCCAGTCCCTCCAGGTGGCCATGAACGAGCTGTCCAACCACGACCATTCCCGGTTTTTGACCCGCACCAACAGGACAGTGGGGCGTACCGGCAGTCTGGGACCGGAGGCGGCTGAGCGGGATGTGCGGAAGGGCGTGCTGAGGATCGCGGTGGTGGTGCAGATGACATGGCCAGGAGCCCCCACCATCTACTATGGCGACGAGGCGGGACTCTGCGGATGGACGGATCCGGATAACCGCCGATGCTACCCCTGGGGCAGGGAAGATCTGGAGCTGGTGGAGTTCCACCGGTATATCATCGGCATACACAACAGGAACCAGGCGCTGAAGACAGGTTCGGTGAAGCCGCTTTTGGCAGGGCGTCATCTGATCGCCTACGGGCGGTTCGCCGGGGATAATAAGCTGGCGGTGGTAGTCAACAGCGGAAGCGAGCCCAGGAAGCTCTCCATACCTGTCTGGGAGCTGGGAACGGCTCTGGAGGGCACCATGATCCGGCTCATGCTGACGGCAGACGACACATATAACAGCGGCCGTTTGGCGTTTCCGGTGAAAAACGGTCATCTGGAGGTGGATATGCCTCCGGAAAGCTCCGCCATCTTTGTGGAGCAGAGAGAAGAGTAACGGCGCAGGGAGGATGAGAGATCATGGATGGGAAACAGCGCAGACAGGAAATCTTAAAACGGCTGCGGGAGAGCGGCGGACCCGTCTCCGGGGAGAAGCTGGCCGGGGCCTTCGGCGTCAGCCGTCAGGTCATCGTCCAGGACATCGCCCTTCTGCGGGCGGCGGATCATGAGATCCTGGCCACCAGCCGGGGGTATCTCTACGGAGGCGCTTCTGAGGCTGTCCGGGTTTTCCATGTCAATCATACAGAGTGGGAGATCGAGGAAGAAATGAACATCGTGGCCGATTTCGGCGGCACCATGGCAGATGTGTTCGTGGAGCATGAAAGCTATGGGGAGCTGCGGGCTCCTCTGAATATCCGCACCAGGAAGCAGGTGCAGGAGTTCGTGGAGAGCATCCGGAACGGGAACAGCGGCCCGCTCCTGACCGTAACAAGCGGAGACCACTATCACACAGTGAAAGCGGCCTCCGAGGAAATACTGGATGAAATTGGCGAAGAGCTTTTAAAGCATGGTTTTTTGAAAGCTTAGCTTTCTTTGCAGAAAGTCTCGCTGACCCGCTCCAGCTCCTTGCGGATGGAGATGTGCTGAGGACATACTTCTTCACACTGTCCGCACTTGATACACTCTGACGCCCTCTTCTTTCCGTGGCCGCTTACCAGCCAGTTTTCCTGGTGGGCGGCGGCAGGCATGGAGCCGTAGAGGGTCAGATAATTCATGGCGGTGAAGGAACCGGAGATGCCGATGCCTTCCGGACATACCTTCGCGCAGTAGTTGCAGGTGGTGCAGGGGATCAGAGGGATCTTGCTCAGGGCGTCCTGGGCTTTTTTTAATGTCTCCCGCTGAGCGTCCGTCAGATGGGTGAAGGACTTCATGTAAGATAAATTGTCCTCCATCTGCTCTACGCTGCTCATGCCGGAAAGGACGGTGATGATCCCGGGAAGGTCGGCGGCGAAGCGGACGGCCCAGGAGGCCACGGAGGAATCCGGCTCGGCAGCCTTTAAGATGTCCACCACGCGCTGGGGCGGCGTCGCCAGCATACCGCCTTTGACCGGCTCCATGATGATGACCGGCTTTCCGTGTTTCCTGGCCACCTCGTAGCAGGCTCTGGACTGGACGGCCGGATTTTCCCAGTCGGCATAGTTGATCTGGAGCTGTACGAATTCCATCTCCGGATGAGCCGTCAGGATGGCGTCCAGCTCCTCCGGGGTGGCGTGAAAGGAGAAGCCCACATGCTTGATGAGCCCTTCTTTCTTTTTCTCCTGTACGAAGCTCCACATATCGAAGTCGTCGAAGAACTTGGTTCGGTGCTCGCCCAGGTTGTGCAGCAGGTAGAAGTCGAAATAGCCGGCCCCCGTCTGCTTCAGGGACGTGTCAAACTGGCTGATGGCTTCTTCTCTGGTCTTGCAGTTGATCCAGGCGGCGTTTTTGGTGGCCAGCTGGAAGCTTTCCCTGGGATAGCGCTCCACCAGCGCCTGACGGATGGCATCCTCGCTGCCGGCGTAGGCCCAGGCCGTGTCAAAATAGGTAAAGCCTGCTTCTAAGAACAGGTCCACCATCTTTTTGGTCTCTTCTACGTCGATGACCCCGTCTTTCTGGGGCAGCCGCATGAGGCCGAAGCCCAGTTTCTTGATCTCCTCTCCCAAATACGACATAAAAACCTCCTAAAAAAATAATGCAGATGCCATATGTGACATCTACATTATATCATGTCTGTCAATATTTTCCTGAAACTCCTAGGGCTCCCGGTAGTCGTCCGGAAGCATTTCCAGGATCTTCTGCCGGGTATAAGCTCCCAGGAATTTTTTCTGCTCCTTATCCAGAGATTTGATATGGATAGGCTCGCCGAAGGTGACGGTCACCCGGGATCTGCGGATCCAGGGAACGTGCTTTTCAAAGATCTCCGCTGTGCCGGTGATGGCCACCGGGATGATGGGACAGCCGGATTTCTCGGCGATCTTCATGCTGCCTTCCTTAAACTCCAGCATCCCCTTCCCCTTGTTGCGGGTGCCCTCCGGGCAGATCCAGATGCTGATGCCCTGCTTCACATATTCGATGCCGGTGAGGATGGTCTTGAGCCCTTCTTTCAGATTGTCCCGGTCCAGGAAGAGGCAGTGGAGGTTTTTCATCCAGTTGCTGAGGAGCCAGACCTTCCGGATCTCCTTTTTCGCTACGAAACCGGTCTGGCCCTTGACCAGCTGATACCCCACCACGATGTCAAAATAGCTGCGGTGGTTGCTGACGTAGAGCACCGGCGTATCGTCGGGGATATTTTCCCGGCCCCGGACCTCCAGAGTGGAGCCGGAGAGCCAGAAGATCACGCGGAAGGCGTGCTGGACCAGCCACAGGGAACTCTTTGCCTTCGCCTGAGGGCTGAATTTTCCGATGATCCACTCCACGATGAGAGCCGGAGAAAATACGATCAGATAGAAGAACAGGAAGAGCACGGTTAAGATCAGTCGTATCATAGCTCCTCCTTATCTGTCCTGGGAATGGGTCATGGTGTCTACGGCTTCCAGCAGCTGGTTTTTCATGGTATGGAGCTTGGAGGACAGGTCGATGTGGGCTCTGTGGGGGTTGGTGAGCCGTTTGGCCTCGTCCCAGAGAGTGTCCAGCTCCTTTTTGCAGTAGTCCCGGATCTCCATGACCGAGGGCGACTCGTAGATGCACCGGCCCTTTTCAAAGACCTGCACCGGAAGCTCCCGGATCTTATAGGTGTGGGGAGCCAGACGGGTCTTCTTCCAGGTGTCGATGGGATCGAAGAGCAGCAGAGGCTGGCTCTCGGAATATTCCTCATCAGTCAGGGCGATCAGGTCCGCGATCATCTTGCCGGTGTCGGCTCCGTAGATCCGGTAGACCGTCTTGTTGCCGGGATTGGTGACCTTTTCCGTATTCTCGGAGAGTTTGATCTTGGGGATGAACTCTCCGGTGGCTTCGTCCTTCAGGGCCACCAGCTTATAGACGCCGCCGAAGGCGGGACAGTCGCTGCTGGTGATCATCCTGGTGCCGACGCCCCAGGAATTGATGGCGGCGCCCTGGGTCTTTAAGCTGGCGATGAGATCCTCGTCCAGGTCGCTGGAGGCGGAGATGACGGCGTCGGTGAAGCCGGCCGCATCCAGCATGGCCTTCGCTTTTTTGGAGAGGTAAGCCAGGTCGCCGCTGTCCAGGCGGATCCCGTAACCCTTATGGAGCGTCCCGGCAGCCTTCATTTCCCGGAAGACGGTGATGGCGTTGGGAACGCCGGAGCGGAGGGTATCGTAAGTATCCACCAGCAGGATGCAGGAGGTGGGATATAGCTTCGCGTAGGTGCGGAAGGCCGTCAGCTCATCGGGGAAGCTCATGATCCAGCTATGGGCGTGGGTGCCCTTGACCGGGACGTCGAACATCTGGCCGGCCAGGACGTTGGAGGTGCCGATGCAGCCGCCGATCATGGCGGCCCTGGCTCCGTAGATGCCGGCGTCAGGTCCCTGGGCCCTGCGGAGGCCGAATTCCATGATACCGTCTCCGCGGGCCGCGTGGACCACGCGAGAGGTTTTGGTGGCGATCAGGCACTGATGGTTGATGATGTTGAGGATGGCGGTCTCCACCAGCTGTGCTTCCATGATGGGAGCGATGACTTTGACGATGGGTTCTCTGGGGAAGATCACAGTTCCCTCGGGGATGGCGTAAATATCACCGGAAAATGTGAAGCCTGCCAGATAGTCCAGGAAATCCTCCTCAAAAAGGCCTGTGCTCCTCAGATACCGGATCTCGTCGTCTCCGAAGCGCAGGTTCTTCACATAGTCGATGACCTGCTCCAGTCCCGCCATGATGGCAAAGCCGTTGCCGCTGGGATTGGTGCGGTAAAATACGTCGAAGACGGCAGTCTGGTTGTTGCCCTCCTTGAAGTACCCCTGCATCATCGTAAGCTCATACAGGTCGGTCATCAATGTCAGATTCCGTTCACTCATGTTATCTCCTTTCAAAGGGCCCGGTCTTTTGACGCTGCGGAAAAACACCAGACAGCCCGCCGGGAGACCTTTTGTACATTTGCATGAAAGATTCTTTCTTATTATAACATGAAATGAAGATTTCACAAGCCGGGATTGTCTATTCCGGCAGGATGACCTGGAATAAAATGGAATGAGCTCCCGGACAGGAGGCGGTGATGGAGCCGCCGTGGGCCGCCGCCGCGGCCCGGGCGATGGAAAGGCCGATGCCGGTTCCGCCTGTATGGGAGCTGCGGGAGGTATCGGGACGGTAAAAGCGGTCGAAAAGTCTCGTCACATCCAGACCGTCTAGGGAGCCGCAGGTGTTGAACACCTCGGCGGCCACATCCTTTTTCCGTTTATAGACATGAAAATAGATGGCGCCCTTTCGCCTTGGCCATGGCGGAAAAGGGCTCGGCCATTTCCCAGGCAGTGTCGCTTAAAGAGAAGCGGACCGGCTCCGGGATGGGACGCTCCTCGTCCAGTCGGGAAAGGGTCACCAGATCTGTCACCAGCCTGGACAGCCGGGCCGATTGTTTTTGGATATTGGCGACCCATTCGTTGTCCTTCAGGTCCATGGAGAGAATATCGGCGCTGGTGGAGATGGAAGTGAGGGGGGTTTTGATCTCATGGCTGGCATCGGTGATAAATTGCTTCTGTCTGGCTGCGTTCCGGACATAGGGAGCTGCCACCCGCCCGGAGAAGAGGACCAGAAGGCCGAAAACGGCCAGCAGGCTGACAGCAGCCACGGCGCAGGAGATCACCAGGAGAGTATGCATGAACTCCAGTTCGTTGGAAACGTCCAGAAACAAAAAAACAGATCCCGTTTCCTGACGGCTGGCCAGATAGCGGTAATTGTCCAGATAGCCGGAGAGGCCGCCCTGACGGTCCGCGGCCTGGGCGAGGCCGGCGGCCTTTTCTTCGGAGACGGCGGATATGCTGTCCAGACGAAGCTCCAGTACGTCTCCGGCTCCATCCAGGCGCACGAGAAAAAATCTGGCGGTAAACGGAGTCTCCGGAGGAAATTCCTGGTCCTTAAAAGGCTCGCCTCCAGTCAGGGACGCTTCCATCAGGGAGGAGAGGATACGGTCCGTGCGGCGGGTGGTCTCCCGGCAGTTCCACAGATTGATACCGGCCAGCAGGAGCAGGACGACGGCCGTGATGGAGGCCATGGCGGCCAGTACGAAGCGGCGTTTCATTTTTTTTTAACATTCCGGCACCTCCAGAGTGTATCCGGCTCCCCGGACCGTCCGGATCTCCACTCCGGCTCCGGCCTGCTTCAGCTTTTTACGGAGAAAGCCTATATAGGTCCATACGACGTCCAGACTGGCCTCCGTATCCAGCTCCCACACCTGCCGCATCAGATGCTCTGTGGAGAAGACGCGGCCGGGATTGCGCATAAACAGTTCCAGGAGCTGATATTCCTTTTTGTTGAGCCTGAGGGAGGCGTCCCGTCCCTTTATCTCATATCTTCCGCAGTCCAGCACAGCCTCTCCCACTGAGAGGAGCTGCGGGACATATGAACGGCTCCTTCTGGTCAGGGCTTTTACCCGGGCGATGAATTCGCTGGCTGCGAAAGGCTTGGGCAGATAGTCGTCGGCTCCGGCCGTAAGACCGGCCACCCGGTCCTCTACCTCGCTCTTGGCAGTCAGGAACAGGACGGGGACGGCAATCCTTTGCTCCCGGGCTTTTTTCAGGACCTCCATGCCGTCCATACCGGGCATCATGATGTCCAGGACCACGGCATCGTAGCGGATATGCCGCAGCAGCTCCCAGGCGTTTTCTCCGTCGTGGACCATGTCCACGGTAAATTTGTTTTTTTCCAGTAAAAGCTTCAGGGCGCGGGTAATCTCCACCTCGTCCTCTGCGATCAGGATCCGCATGGCGCCACCTCCTCTTACAGTTTATTGTACATGGGACGCAGGAGCTTTGACAAGCCCCTGCGATGGCCTCATGCCCGGATCTCCTGACGCATGAAGCTGATATAGGAAATGGCAAATCCTGCCATGGCGACGGCGATCATGGCTACCAGATGGGGCCAGATCAAAAGCAGGCTCTGTCCCAGAGAAAGACTGGAAGCCATTGCTCCCTCGTACTGGGACATGGTGACGACGCCGATGGAGCGGACGCCGGGATTTAAGATGGTGGAGGCTGCTTCGCTGAACAGGTAATAGGGGGAAATACGGTTTATGCTCAGCTGCAGCTCATAGTTGCTCACCTGGTTAAACAGCCCTTCCATTCCGTCCAGAGGATAGATCCACCCCGCGATGCCGCTGGCCACCTGTCCCATAAACATACTGAGGAACAGCCAGATGGATATGCAGGCCAGGGCCGCGGTGGCCGCATGGCGGCATAATACAGAAAAGATGATGGCGGCTGCCAGCCATACGGAGATGCAGACGCCGGCGAACAGAAAGAAGATCAGGACCCGGAGGCCTTTTTCCAGGGTGGGGCGGAAGCCCGAGATCAGGATCCCCAGACCGGAGCTGTAGAAGCCGGTCACGCCCATGATGAGGAAGATGGCGGCGGCGCCCGACAAAAATTTGGCGTTTATGATGCTGTCCCGGTAAATGGGCTGGGCCGCCAGGCGGTTCAGGGTGCCCTGGGAGCGTTCGTTGCTTATGGCGTCAAAGCCCAGTGTGATCCCCGCCAGGGGGCCCAGGAAGGCAATGAAGGTGGCTACAGAATAGAGAGAGCTGGAGCTGGTGGTGAACAGGCTCAGAAACATAAGATCGGAGCTTTCCGTGCCGGAGTCCGCCAGCGTACCGGCGGCGCCTATGAGGCTGGCCGTGACGGTGAACAGGAGCAGGATCAGGATGATGTAGAAGCGTTTGCTCCTCAGGTGATCGGACAGCTCTTTTCTGTAAAGGGCTCTGCTCCTACTGCGCCTTTCGTTTCCCCTTCCAAAGTCCTTTAATAAAGCTGTGCTTTTTTTCAGAACCTGAGATCTCATTTTTCTCACCTGCCTTTTCAAAATATCTTCGATAGATCTCGTCCAGATCGCCGCCTTTTTGATGGAGCTCCAGGATGCTGTGCCTGTGTTCTGCCAGGAGAGCTGTCAGCTCTCCGCGGATATCCCTGCGGGCCTCGATCCGGAAGGAGCCGTCCTCCTGCTCCTCCACGGCCTTTACGCCTGAGAGGCTTTCAAGGAGGGCCGTCAGAGCTTTTCCGCCGGGGGAGGCCAGCAGGGTCAGCTCGAAGCGGCCCTCGCTCTCCAGCTGCCGTCCCAGCTCCTCGATGCGGCCGCAGGCGATGAGCCTCCCCTGTACAAAGATGCCCACCCGGTCGCAGATCTGCTGGACCTGATAGAGCTGATGGGAGGAGATCAGGATGGTGCGCCCGTCTTTGACAGACAGTTCCCGGATCAGTGAGGTCAGTTCCCGCATACCTTCCGGATCGATGCCAAGCGTTGGTTCGTCCATGATGATGATCTTGGGATCCTTCATCAATACGTCGGCGATGCCGAGGCGCTGCTTCATGCCTCTGGAATAGCCTCCTGCCTTCCGGTCCGCCGCATAGGACATGCCTACCCGGTCCAAAAGCTGTGAGGCCCGTTCGCTGCACTGTTCCCGCTCCAGTCCGTTCAGCATACCGGTAAAGATCAGGTTCTCCCGGCCGGTCAGACCCGGATAGAAGCCTACGCTGTCCGGCAGGTATCCTACGGATTTTTTGACTTCAATAGGGTCCTTGGTACAGTTATGGCCGTCTATGAAGGCGCTGCCCGAGGTGGGCTCTGTCAGACCCAGCAGCATGAGGGTAGTGGTGGTCTTCCCTGCGCCGTTGGGCCCCAGGAGACCGAAGATCTCTCCCTGGCGGATGGTCAGCGTCAGATTGTCTACGGCCAGGACAGAGTCGTAACGTTTGGTCAGCTCTCGGATTTGGATGATCCCGTTATTTTTCATGATCAACGCCTCCCATATTTACGGAAGACCAGATAGAGGCCGCCGGCGGCGATGCAGATCAGTATGACGGCTACGATGCCCCAGATGGTCTCGGTTTTTACAGTGACCCGGAACTCTGTGTCGTCGGAAGCATCGGAGGCATCCGCGCTCAGGGTCAGGGTGTAATCGCCGCTCATGGCGTCGTCGGCCGGAGTCACATAAGCGGTGACTTCATAGGTAGAGCCTGCCTCCAGGACACTGATGGAGGATTCGGAAAATTCCACGGTCCAGTCGGTGGGAGCGCTGGAGGTCAGATTTATATTCTGGAGATCCACATTTCCGGTGTTGGTCACATTTACGGTGACGCTTGTCTGCTTATTGGCTGTGGCATCGAAGCTTAAGACTCCGCTGGGGGTGGAGAGATCCAGGCCGTAGGTCCCGGTGATATTGACCGTGAGATCGGCGCTCAGGGATTCGGAGGCGGATATGGCGGATATGGGAATGGTGTATTCGCCGGCCTCCACGTTTTCCGGCGGCGTTACGGAAATGGAAACAGTCTGGGTACTGCGGGCATCTACCGTTACGGAGGAGACCTGCGTGCTTTCGTCAGACGGCGTAAAGGTAACGGTCCAGTCGGTGGGAGCGCTGGCAGAGAGACTATAGGACTGTTCGGAGGCTGTGTTGTTCTGGATGGTGGTGCTGAAGCTGAAGCTGGTCCCGGTGGCGCCCTCCTGCTCTGCGTAGTCGGTTTCCAGGGCCCCGCCGCCGGTCTGTTCTTCGCTGATGGTCAGAGAAAGGGTCAGGGATGAGGACATGGAGCCGCTCTGGGCCAGAAGAGAGATCTCGTAAGTCCCCTGGGCCGCATCGGCCGGGATCTCAACCTGGAAGGCCGCCAGATCTTCATTTTCCCCGCTTTTTACATATACGCTGCTGATCTCGGCGCCGTCGCCTTCAAAATGGCCGCTCCAGCCCTCGGGGATGGATGTGACGGAAAGGGCCACGGAGCTTCCGGAGCCGCTGGAATTGGAAAAGTCCAGGCTGAAGGACATTTCATCGCCGGCGGACACGGTCTGGCCCGGGTAGCTGGTGCTCATCTCCAGGCCGCCGGCCGCTTTTGCGGTGAAAGCGGCTGTAAAGATCCATATTCCCGCCAGAAGCAGGAGAGCTCCCAGAAGGATCCTGCTCCGCAGTCCATGTTTTAAAAATGTGGTTTTACAGGTTTCCATAGTGCTGCTTTCCTCCTTTTGAAAAATAAGTTGCCTCAGGGCTTTTTTCCAGTATAGGAGACACATCTGAAATGAAGCTGAAAAAAACTGTGAACATTCTGGGAAATTTCGTTCATAACGGCCTGTTATGCCAGAAATTCCATTCTCATATGGCCGGCGGCTTGAAAAACCGCGCAAAATAAGATAGTATTAAAATTAACGGATTGCGGAAGGAGAGGAACGGATATGGAATTTCAGATCGCAGTGATCCCCGGCGACGGCATCGGACCGGAGATCGTCACAGAGGCCATGAAGATCCTGGATAAAGTGGGAGAGGTATATGGCCATACCTTCACATATAAGAAACTGCTGATGGGAGGAGCCTCCATCGATGCGTATGGAGTGCCTCTCACCGAAGAGACCCTGGAAGCGGCGAAGAACAGCGATTCCGTCCTGCTGGGAGCAGTCGGCGGGAACGTGGGCACTTCCAGATGGTACCAGGGACCGCCCGAGACCAGGCCGGAGGCCGGGCTTTTGGGCATCCGCAAAGGACTGGAGCTGTTTGCCAATATCCGTCCGGCCTGGCTGTACCGGGAGCTTGCCGACGCCTGCCCCCTGAAGACGGAGATCGTCGGGGAGAAGGGCTTTGACATGGTCATCATGCGGGAGCTGACGGGAGGACTCTACTTCGGGGAGCGCCATACCACAGTGGAGAACGGCGTCCGGAAGGCCGTGGATACCCTGGTCTATGATGAGAACGAGATCCGCAGGATCGCGGTGAAGGCCTTTGAGATCGCGGCGAAGCGGTCGGGGAAGGTGACCAGCGTCGATAAGGCCAACGTGCTGGATTCTTCCAGGCTGTGGAGGGCTGTGGTGGACGAGACGGCCAGGGAGTATCCGGGTATACAGGTGGAGCATATGCTGGTGGACAACGCGGCCATGCAGCTGGTGATGGATCCTGGGCAGTTCGATGTGGTGCTGACGGAAAACATGTTCGGCGACATCCTCTCCGACGAGGCCAGCGAGATCACAGGTTCCATCGGGATGCTGCCTTCCGCCAGCCTGGGGAAGACGAAGCTGGGGCTCTACGAGCCCAGCCACGGCTCTGCTCCCGACATTGCCGGGAAGGACATTGCCAACCCCATCGCCACGATCCTGTCGGCGGCCATGATGCTCCGGTATTCCTTTGATCTGGACAGGGAAGCGGATGCGGTGGAAGCGGCGGTGCAGCAGGCTCTCACCGACGGGTACAGGACCGGGGATATATATTCGGAAGGCTGCCGGAAGGTGGGGACCAGGGAAATGGGCTCCGTCATCGCGGGATATATCAGATAGGGAGCCGGAACGCTCCGGCCATGAGAGAAAGGACAGGTTGGGATAGATGAAAAGTGATGCAGTAAAAAAGGGGATGCAGCAGGCTCCCCACAGATCGTTGTTCAATGCCCTGGGCTTCACCCAGGAGGAGATGGACCGTCCCCTGGTGGGGATCGTCAGCTCTTATAATGAGATCGTACCGGGCCACATGAACCTGGATAAGATCGTGGCGGCCGTGAAGCAGGGAGTCGCCATGGCGGGCGGTACTCCCGTGGTGTTTCCGGCCATTGCCGTATGCGACGGCATTGCCATGGGCCATGTGGGCATGAAGTACTCTCTGGTGACCAGGGACCTCATCGCCGACTCCACGGAGTGCATGGCGCTGGCCCATCAGTTTGACGCGCTGGTGATGGTGCCCAACTGTGACAAGAACGTGCCCGGCCTTCTGATGGCGGCGGCCAGGATCAACGTGCCCACCGTCTTTGTCAGCGGCGGTCCCATGCTGGCGGGCCATGTGGGAGGAAAGAAGAGGAGTCTTTCCAGCATGTTTGAGGCAGTGGGCGCCTACAGCGCCGGGACCATGACGGAGGAGGAGGTGCGGGAGTACGAGGAAAAGGTCTGCCCCACCTGCGGCTCCTGTTCCGGTATGTATACGGCCAACAGCATGAACTGCCTGACGGAGGTGCTGGGCATGGGTCTTCCCGGGAACGGCACGATCCCCGCCGTCTATTCCGAGAGGCTCAAGCTGGCGAAGCACGCCGGGATGCAGGTCATGGAGCTCCTCAGGAGAAATATAAAGCCCCGGGACATCATGACGGAGAAGGCCTTCCTCAACGCGCTGACGGTGGATATGGCCCTGGGCTGCAGCACCAACAGCATGCTGCACCTGCCGGCCATCGCCCATGAGGCCGGGGTGGAGCTGAATGTGGACATTGCCAATGAGATCAGCTCTAGGACGCCCAACCTGTGCCATCTGGCGCCTGCCGGTCCCACCTATATGGAGGACCTCAACGAGGCGGGCGGCGTTTACGCGGTGATGCATGAGCTGACCAAGAAGGATCTCTTATATACCGATCTGATGACGGTCACCGGGAAGACTGTGGGAGAAAATATCGCCGGTCATGAGATCCTGGATAAAGAAGTGATCCGGCCGCTGGATAACCCCTACAGCCAGACAGGCGGCCTCGCCATCCTGAAGGGCAATATCGCCCCGGATTCCGCGGTGGTGAAGCGGTCCGCGGTGGTGCCGGAGATGATGCAGCATGAGGGACCTGCCCGGGTATTTGACTGTGAAGAGGATGCCATCGAAGCCATCAAGGGCGGCAAGATCGTGGAGGGAGACGTGGTGGTCATCCGCTATGAGGGCCCCAAGGGCGGTCCCGGCATGAGGGAGATGCTGAACCCTACTTCGGCCATCGCCGGCATGGGGTTGGGGTCCAGCGTGGCTCTGATCACCGACGGACGGTTTTCGGGAGCTTCCAGAGGCGCCTCCATCGGTCATGTGTCTCCGGAGGCGGCGGTGGGAGGCCCCATTGCCCTGATCGAGGAGGGGGACATCATCCAGATCGACATCGATGCGTGCACCCTCAACGTAAAGGTCTCCGATGAGGAGCTGGCCGCGAGACGGGCCAAATGGCAGCCCAGAGAGCCCAAGGTGACCACCGGTTACCTGAAGCGGTATGCCAGCATGGTAACTTCCGGCAACCGGGGAGCGGTTCTGGAGATCAAAGAATAGACAGGAGGCGGGATATGAAGCTTACAGGCGCAGAGATCGTAGTAGAATGTCTCAAGGAGCAGGGTGTGGATACCGTATTTGGGTATCCCGGCGGCGCGATCCTGAACATCTACGATGCATTATATAAACATTCCGGGGAGATCACTCATATTCTGACCTCCCATGAACAGGGGGCGGCCCATGCCGCAGACGGATACGCGAGGGCGACGGGAAAGGTGGGGGTCTGTCTGGCCACTTCCGGCCCCGGCGCCACCAACCTGGTGACGGGAATCGCCACGGCCCAGATGGATTCGGTGCCCATGGTGGCCATCACGTCCAACGTGGCGGTGGGACTCCTGGGAAGGGACAGCTTCCAGGAGGTGGACATCGCCGGCGTGGTGATGCCGGTGACCAAGCACAGCTTTATCGTCAAGGATGTTTCCAAGCTGGCGGAGACCATGCGCAGAGCCTTCCGCATCGCGGCGGAGGGGAGGCCCGGCCCGGTGCTGGTGGACATCACCAAGGACGCCACGGCGGAAGAGGCCGAGTATGTGCCGGTGAAGCCGGCTCCGATCCTTCCTAAAGTCAATACCATCAAAGAGGATGACATCGAAAAGGCCCTGAAGCTCATTGAGAAGTCTGAGAGGCCTTATATACTGGCCGGAGGCGGGGTCAATATCGCCAATGCCTCGGAGGAGTTAAAGGAGTTCGCGGAGAAGGTGGATGCTCCCGTAGCCGATACCCTGATGGGGAAGGGAGCTTTCCCGGGAGACGATCCCAGGTATACCGGCATGGTGGGTATGCACGGGACCAAGACCTCCAATCTGGGCATCACCCGCTGCGATCTTCTGATCACGGTGGGAGCCAGGTTCAGCGACAGGGTCACCGGGAATACAAAGAAATTTGCCAGGGATGCCAAGATCCTCCATATCGACGTGGACGCGGCGGAGGTCAACAAGAATATTTCAACGGATGCTTCCATCGTCGGCGATGCCAAGGCAGTCCTTAAGATCCTCAACGAGCGTCTGGCGGAGCAGGATCACAGCAGGTGGGTGGCCGAGGTGGAGGCCATGAAGGAGAAGCATCCCCTGGTGTACGATAAGGAGCTTTTGACGGGGCCCTATGTGATGGAGACTTTGTATAAGATCACACAGGGAGACGCCATTGTGGTGACGGATGTGGGCCAGCATCAGATGTGGGCGGCCCAGTTCTATCAGTACAAGACTCCCCATACCTTTTTGAGCTCCGGCGGCCTTGGGACCATGGGCTATGGCCTGGGAGCGGCCATCGGAGCCAAGCTGGGCAGACCGGATATGCCGGTGTTCAACATCGCCGGGGACGGCTGCTTCCGCATGAACATGAACGAGCTGGCTACGGCTTCCCGGTACAATGTGCCTGTGGTGGAGATCATCATCAACAACCATGTGCTGGGGATGGTGCGCCAGTGGCAGACGCTGTTCTACGGCGGACGCTATTCCGCCACGGTGCTCCGGGATAAGGTGGACTTCGTGAAGGTGGCGGAGGCCCTGGGCTGTAAGGGGATCCGGGTCACCAGGAAGGAAGAGGTGGAGCCTGCCATCCGGGAGGCCATGGCGGCGGGAGGCCCTGTGGTGCTGGATGTCCAGGTGGACAGCGATGATAAGGTATTCCCCATGGTGGCGCCGGGCGCCGCTCTTTCGGATGCCTTCAGCCAGGAAGACCTGGATGCAGAAAAATAAGACCTCCCCGGCCGGGGATATGAGGCCGGAAAAAGGACGGGAGCTCCCGTCCTTTTTTTCACTCTATCCCATTGGGCACTTTACAGACCTTCGGATTTTGTATTATACTAGATAGGCATAGAAGGAGGATAAAAAATGAGCAGAGTGTTTAATTTTTCGGCTGGTCCGGCAGTCCTGCCGGAGGAAGTGCTGCGGGAGGCCGCAGATGAGATGCTGGATTACAAGGGTACCGGGATGTCGGTGATGGAGATGAGCCACCGTTCGGGAGCCTTCGATACCATTATCAAGGAGGCGGAGCAGGATCTGCGGGACCTGATGGGGATCCCTTCCAATTATAAGGTGCTGTTCCTGCAGGGAGGCGCGCATCTGCAGTTTTCCATGATCCCCATGAACCTGATGAAGCACGGTACCGCGGACTATATCGTGACGGGCCACTGGGCAGAGCGGGCCTGGAAGGAAGCGGCCAGGTACGGAAAGGCCAACTGCATCGCTTCCAGCAAGGATAAGAACTACAGCTACATTCCGGACTGTTCCGACCTTCCCATTGATGAGGAAGCGGATTATGTCTATATCTGCCAGAACAACACCATTTACGGCACTCAGTTCCATACCCTTCCCAACACCAAGGGCAAGGATCTGGTGGCGGATGTATCCTCCTGTTTTTTGTCGGAACCCATTGACGTGGAACGGTACGGGCTGATCTACGGAGGCGCTCAGAAGAATATCGGGCCGGCCGGGGTCGTCATCGCCGTGATCCGGGAGGATCTGATCACGGAGGAGGTGTATCCCCAGACCCCTACCATGCTGAAGTACAAGACCCACGCGGACAAAGATTCCCTCTACAATACGCCGCCGGCATACGGCATCTATATCTGCGGCAAGGTCTTCAAGTGGCTGAAGAGGCAGGGCGGCCTGGGAGAGATCGAGAAGAAGAACCATCAGAAGGCGGCGCTCCTCTACGGGTATCTGGACCAGAGCCGTCTGTTCGTCCCCACGGCGGAGAAGTCTTCCAGGTCTTACATGAACGTGGACTTCGTCACGGGAGACAAGGAGCTGGACGCGCAGTTCGTGAAGGAAGCGGAGGCTGCCGGCCTTTCCGGTCTGAAGGGCCACAGGAGCGTAGGCGGCATGCGGGCCAGTATCTATAATGCCATGAGCCTGAAGGGCGTGGAGGCCCTGGTGGGCTTCATGGAAGAGTTTGAAAAGGCGCACAGAAAATAGCGGAGACTTAAAGGAGAGATTGCCATGAAGATTTGCTGCTTGAACCCCATTTCCAAGAAAGGCCTGAAGCTTCTGACGGACAGCTACACGCTGACGGATCGGCTGCGGGAGGCGGATGCGGTGCTGGTCCGCAGCGCCAATATGCATGATATGGAGCTTCCGGACGGGCTGGAGGCCATCGCCAGAGCCGGAGCCGGAGTCAATAATATCCCGCTGGATGTCTGTACCCAGAGGGGGATCGTGGTCTTCAATACTCCCGGAGCCAATGCCAACGGCGTGAAGGAGCTGGTGCTGGCCGGTATGCTGCTGGCGGCCAGGGATATTTTCGGCGGCATGAGCTGGGTCAAGGAGAATAAAGAGGACGCCAATATCAGCAAGGATATGGAGAAGAGCAAGAAGCTGTTTGCCGGAACGGAGATCAAGGGCAAGCGGCTGGGCATCATCGGACTGGGGGCCATCGGAGCCCAGGTAGCCAATATGGCTTCGGACCTGGGGATGAAGGTCTATGGCTACGATCCTTTTATTTCCGTCAACGGGGCGTGGAGACTCTCTCCTTTTGTCAAGCATGTGACGGATATCAACGAGATCTATAAGAAATGCGATTATATCACGCTCCATGTCCCCCTGCTGGACAGCACCAGGGGCATGATCAATAAAGAGGCCCTGGAAAAGATGAAGGACGGCGTGGTGATCCTGAATTATGCCAGGGACCTTCTGGTGGATGACGATGCCATGCTGGAAGCCCTGGAGAGCGGGAAGGTCCACCGGTACATGACCGATTTTCCCAATCCCAAGGTGACCCATATGCCCGGCGTCCTGGCGACGCCCCATCTGGGAGCTTCCACGGAAGAGTCGGAGGACAACTGCGCGGAGATGGCGGTGAAGGAGCTGATGACCTATCTGGAGACCGGCTCCATCCAGAACTCCGTCAATTATCCTTCCTGCGAGATGCCTCCCTGCCGGGGAGCGTGCCGCCTGTGCATCTTCAATGTCAATAAGCCCAATATGATCGGCCAGTTTGCTTCGGTGCTGGCGGATGAGGGCATCAATATCCCGGACATGCAGAATAAGAGCAAGGGTGAAGTGGCGTACACCATCATGGATGCGGATCAGGATGTGCCCCAGAGGGTGGTGGACCGTCTGATGGAGATCGACGGAGTCTACAAGGTACGAGTGATAAAGGCAGTGTAAGGAGCGGAAGATGGCCATTGTAAAACCTTTTTTGTGCGTCAGGCCGGAACCGGGCATTGCTTCCCGGGTGGCGGCCCTGCCCTATGACGTGTACAGCAGGGCGGAGGCGAAGGCGGAGACGGAGCGGGAACCCCTTTCGTTTCTTCGCATCGACAGGGCGGAGACCCAGCTTCCCGATGAAGTGGATACATACGCGGACTGCGTCTATGAGAAAGCGAAGGAGCTCCTCACCGGGATGATGGAGGACGGTTCCTTCCTGCAGGAAACGGTTCCCTGCTATTACGTCTATGAGCTGACCATGGACGGCCGTTCCCAGACCGGGATCGTGGCCTGCTCTTCCATTGACGACTACGCTTCCGGAGTCATCAGGAAGCATGAAAATACCAGGGCGGATAAGGAGATGGACAGGATCCGCCATGTGGATGCCTGCAATGCCCAGACAGGACCCATCTTCCTGGCTTATCGGGCCAGGGCGGAGATCCGCGGGATCGTGGATGGGGCAAAGGAGCAGGAGGCGCTGTATGACTTCGTCTCTCCCGACGGCATCGGCCACCGGGTATGGCGTATCGGGGAGCCAGGTCAGGTGAGGGCCCTGGAGGCTGCCTTTTCGCAGGTGCCGTCCACATATATCGCCGACGGCCATCACCGGGCGGCCTCTGCCGTGCGGGTGGGCCTTAAGCGGCGGGAAGAGAACCCCGGCTGGCGGGGCGATGAGCCTTTCAATTATTTTCTGTCGGTGCTGTTCCCCGATGACGAGCTGATGATCCTGGATTACAACCGGGTCGTAAAGGATCTGAACGGCATGACCGCGGAGGAGTTCCTGGAAGCGGTCTCCGGAAAGTTCTCCGTGGAGCGGACGGGAGGAGCGCCCTTCCGTCCCGGCAGGAAGGGAACCTTCGGGATGTATCTGGACGGCTGCTGGTACCGGCTGGAGACCAGGCGGGAGCCCTCCGGAGATCCGGTGGAGGATCTGGACGTGTCGGTGCTCCAGGATACGCTGCTGGGCCCCATCCTGGGCATCGGAGATCCCAGGACGGATACGAGGATCGGATTTGTGGGCGGGATCCGCGGTCTCTCCGAGCTGGAGCGGCGCTGCCGTGAGGATATGAGAGTGGCCTTCGCCATGTATCCCACATCCATCGGAGAACTGTTCCAGGTGGCGGATGCTTCCAGTCTCATGCCGCCCAAGTCCACCTGGTTCGAGCCGAAGCTGCGGAGCGGGCTCTTTATCCATCTGCTCACCTGATGCGTCTGCCGGGAGCGGTGCAGACAGCAGATTTCAGGGCTGCCGGAGGCAGCCCTGTTGTTTTGTTCCATGGGGAGCGGGCCTTGTGTAAAGGAGGAATGGCGCGCCGGGTTCTGGGCGCCGGGAGAATGGTTACGGGGAGAAACAGATGAAAGAACAGTGGATGATTTACGGCAGGAAGGCAGACTTCAAGGGAATCGGAGAGCGGTTCGGCATCGATCAGGTGACGGCCCGGATCATGCGCAACAGAGGCGTGGAGGGAGATGAGGAGATCGAAGCCTATCTCCATGGACGACTGGAGGACTGCGCTTCGCCTTTTTTGCTCAAAGATATGGACAAGACCATCCGGATCCTGTCGGACAAGATCCGGGAGGGGAAGCGGATCCGGGTCATCGGCGACTATGACATCGACGGAGTCTGCGCTTCCTATATCCTGGTGAAGGCCCTGGAGCGGGCCGGAGCCTCCGTGGACTGCGACATTCCCGACAGGATCCGGGACGGATACGGGATCAATATCCATATCATCGAGAGGGCGGCCGCCGACGGTATCGATACGCTGCTGACCTGCGACAACGGCATCGCGGCCTGGGACCAGACCTGCTATGCCAAGGAGAAGGGGATGACGGTGCTGATCACCGATCATCATGAAGTGCCCTTTGAGGAGGCGGCCGGGGAAAACGGAGAGACGGTGCGGCGGGAGCGGATCCCCCAGGCGGATGCGGTGGTGAACCCTCATCAGCAGTCCTGTCCCTATCCCTTCAAGAACCTGTGCGGAGGAGCCATTGCCTTCAAGACGGCCCAGGCCCTCTACGAGACCATGGGGATCCCGAAAGAGGAGCTTTCTCCCTTCGTGGAGGCGGCGGGCCTGGCTACGGTGGGAGACGTGATGCTTCTCCAGGGGGAAAACAGGATCCTGGTGAGGGAAGCCCTGAAGCGGATGCGAAATTCCCGGATCCCTGGTCTCAGGGCTCTCATGGAAGTCTGCGGCCTGAAGCCGGAACAGGTGGGAAGCTATCATCTGGGCTTTGTGATCGGTCCCTGCCTCAATGCGGGAGGCCGTCTGGATACGGCAAAAAAATCTCTGGCGCTCCTGCTGTCAGAGAGTGAGGAAGAGGCGCGGGAGGCCGCCTGGGAGCTGAAGGCCCTCAACGACAGGAGGAAGGATATGACGGCCGAGAATGTGGAGGCCGCCGTATATTATATAGAAGAAACAGGCATCCGGGAGGACGATGTCTATGTGGTCTTCCTTCCGGAATGCCATGAAAGCCTGGCCGGGATCGTGGCGGGAAGGATCCGGGAGCGGTATCAGCATCCGGTGTTTGTGGTCACCAGGGCGGAGAAGGGACTGAAAGGTTCCGGCAGGAGCATCCCGGCCTATCCCATGTATGAGCGGCTGACGGCCTGCCGGGAATATCTGACGGCCTTCGGCGGTCATCCCATGGCGGCGGGCCTGTCCCTGCCGGAGGAAAATCTGGAACCCTTCCGGAAGGCCTTGAACCGGGGGAGCGGCCTTCAGGAAAAGGACTTTGTGAAGAACTTATGGATCGATGTGCCCATGCCTTTTTCCTATGTGACGGAGGAGCTGGTGGACCAGTTCCGGCTGCTGGAGCCCTTCGGGAACGGCAATGAGAAGCCGCTGTTCGCCCAGAAGGGACTGATCGTCCGCAGGAAAAGCCTGATGGGAAAGAAGAAGAACGTGCTGAAGCTTTTGCTGGCCGACGAGAAGGGACTGTCCATGGAAGCTGTCCTGTTTTCGGAAGCGGAGGAAACAGACAGGCTGCTCAGGGAAGGCGACAGGATCCGCGCCGCCTATTATCCGGATATTAATGAATATATGGGGAGAAAAAGCCTTCAGATGGTGATCCAGAGCCTTCAGAAAGAACTTTAAGGATTGCCAAGGAGGGCATTTGAGAGATATAATAGAAATGGCGGGCAAAAATGCCCGGAGCCTTTGCTTAGATCTGAACGGAGGAAGAAATATGAAGAGATTAGAGGAATATGTGAGGAGTATACCGGATTTTCCGGAGCCGGGGATCATTTTCCGGGACATCACATCCATCCTTCAGGATGCGGACGGCCTTCATCTGACCATCGATATGCTGGGAGACACCTTGAAGGATGTGGATTTTGACGTGGTGGTGGGACCGGAATCCAGAGGCTTCATCTTCGGGGTGCCCATCGCCTATAATTTCCATAAGGCCTTTGTGCCGGTCCGCAAGAAGGGAAAACTGCCCTGCGAGACTGTGGAGGTGGAGTATGACCTGGAGTATGGGAGCGCCGTCATCGAGATGCATAAAGACGCCATCAAGCCGGGACAGAAAGTAGTCATCGTGGATGACCTGATCGCCACCGGAGGCACCACGGAGGCCATCATCAAACTGGTGGAGGGACTGGGAGGCCAGGTGGTCAAGATCTGTTTTGTGATGGAGCTGGCCGGTCTCAAGGGCAGAGATAAGCTGGAGGGCTATGATGTGGCCAGCCTTATCTGCTATGAAGGAAAATAATTTGTCGAAAAAGAAATAAAAAAGTTTCTTTTTAAAGAAATCCGGGAGTTAGTATGAGGATTGAGAGCACCAAGAGCAGGCAGGTCCGCCATGTGGCCGCCCTGCAGAAAAAAGCCAGGTACAGAAGAGAGCAGAGAGCCTTCGTGGTGGAAGGCATCAAGATGGTGGAGGAAGCTCCGGCAGAGAAGCTCCAGGCAGTCTATGCTTCCGACTCTTTTCTGGCCCATGGAGGGGCGGACAGGCTGGAAGGCATCTCTTATACGGAAGTGTCCGACCATGTCTTTAAGGCCATGACCGATACCCAGACGCCCCAGGGCGTCCTGGCGGTGGTGGAGGCCATGGACTGGAAGCCGGAGGATATATATGGAAGAAAAGACGCCCTTCTGGTGATGCTGGAAGACCTTCAGGATCCCGGAAACCTGGGGACCATCCTCCGGGCCGGGGAGGGCGCGGGAGTCACCGGCGTCGTCATGAGCCGAGGAACGGCGGATATCTACAATCCCAAGGTCATCCGCTCCACCATGGGATCCATCTACCGGGTCCCGTTCCTGGTCTCGGATGATCTTTTGGGAGAACTGGACCGATGCAGGAAAGAGGGGATCCTCTCCTATGGAGCGCACTTGAGAGGAGCCGTCAACTATGAGCAGGCCGATTACAGGAAGCCGTCGGCGTTTCTGATCGGCAATGAGGCGGCGGGCCTCAGTGAGGAGCTGGCGGAGGCGGCGGATGTCCTTGTAAAAATTCCCATGGCGGGGGCCGTGGAGTCCCTCAACGCGGCGGTGGCCGCCGCCGTTCTCATGTATGAAACTGCCAGACAGAGGCGCAGCTGAACCGGAAAAACGAACATCTGGCCGCGGCTTTTGTTCCCACAATATCATGTGGAAACAGGGGCCGCGGCCTTCTATATGTGGTGGGAAATGTAACAAATTTGGAATAATTAAAAGGGTATAATTTTCAGCGAAAAAACGGAATCTGGGAAAATGGGAGATAAGTGGTGGACGGAGGGCAAGAAAAGCACGAAAAAAGGGTCAAAGTGGTAAAGGGTTGACAAAAAGGCGGGAAGGTGTTATTATGGCGTCGTAACAAAGTTGTAACAATTCGCGGAAGGGCCCCCAACCCAGGTCCGGATGCAGGAAGAATTGCTGCGACAGGATACAAGGAGGTATACAATGTTAACCAGAAAGAAAAGCGTTGTTTCGTGCTTTGTCATCGGTGCATTGCTTTGTACTCTGACTCCCGGCGGCGACGTCCTTGGAAGCAGCCTTACGGTTTCAGCCCACCAGGAAGCCCAGTCGGGAATACAAGACATCAGGAAGGCCTCACTGGAAGAAAATACGAGAGAATTTGTAACAACTGCAATAAAGAGTACAGAGGACGGCAGCCACGAAAGCACTCCGGTCACCGCGGTGGCCCGCATTGCCGGAGTTTCTGTGAGCAGCGGCGCAGCCAGCTATGAGACAGCGGCGGCGGAGCCGGGCGCGCAGAGTGAAGTGGTCAGAGCGGCCAGCACCGGATTGTATCTGGATGCGGCCGTGACGGCGGAAGTACAGACAACGGAAGAAATCGCTCCTGAGCTGGAGAATAAGGTGATCACCACGGTGGACACCTACCAGAATATCCGTCTGGAGCCTTCGGAGGAGGCCGAGATCGTCGGCCGGCTGTACGAGGGCAGCGCGGGTGAAGTCCTTGAGACCGGGGACGGCTGGACAAAGATCAGCTCCGGCGGCGTAGAGGGCTGGGTCCACAATGAGTATGTGGTATCCGGAGAGGAAGCTCAGGATTTTGCCGAGGAAGCTCTGGATCAGGTGGCGGTGATCACCGACGAGGGAGTCCGGGTAAGAGAAGAGGCTTCTGTTGATTCCACCTGGATCGGAGTAGTCAATACCGATGAGGTCTATAAGGTGGTGGAAGAAGAGGCGGAAGCGGAGCCCGTCCAGGAGACGGCAGATGCTGAGACCGAGACCGCCGAGGCGGAAACAGAAGATGTCCAGGAGACAGTAGATGCTGAGACCGAGGCAGAGACAGCGGTCCAGGAGGATGTAGCGGCCCAGACGACAGCGGCAGACCAGGAGGCGGAAGCCGACGGGGAGCTCAAATGGGTCAAGATCCTCTATGACGGCGATAAAGAGGGTTATGTCTGCGCGGATTATGTGACTACGTCCTTTGATCTTGGTCAGGCAAAATCCATGGAAGAGATACGGGCAGAGGAAGAAGCCCAGGCAGAAGCAGAGCGGGAGGCCGAGGAAGCCGCCCAAGCGGCGGAAGCCGAGACTGCTTCCGCGGAACCGGCAGCGCAGGCTCAGGCCCAGGCTGATACATCGGATTCCGGATGGGTATCTCTGGGAGAATTCAAGATCACTGCTTACTGCGGCGGCGCCTGCTGCAACGGCAAGTGGGCAGGGACCACGGCTTCCGGAGCGACTCCGGCGGAGGGACGCACCATCGCGGTGGCTCCCTGGATCATCCCTTACGGGACGGAGGTCATGATCGACGGCATGGGCGTATATGTGGCGGAGGACACCGGCGGTTTTGCCAACCGGAATCCTTACCAGATCGACCTGTTTGTGGCGGATCATGCCAGCGCGACCAGCTGGGGCGTCCAGTATCACGAGGTCTGGATCAGAAATTGACAGGAACAGAGAAAGGCGGAGCGGAAAGCTCCGCCTTTTTTGCTCTATGGGACCTGTCTGCGGCGGAGAGGAAGTTTGCCGCTTATGCGGCCCGCCGCAGGCGGAAGGTCCCGAGGGAGCAGAATCCTTTTTTGGTGCCATGGCCTACCTGTGAAACAAAACGCGCCGCGGCGGAGGGGTGACTGGCCGCTTATGCGGTCTCTATCCGTTCCGGCCGTTTCTGAACGGGCGCCGCCGGCACGCCGCGGGCGGGGATGGCGGCCGCGCGGTCCGCAGGACATTCCGGACAGGCGCCCCGGTTCTTTTGGGTATGCCCCTTGTCACAGGCTGGGAAATGGGATATAATAACCAGAGAACAGAAGGGAGAGTGGTGTCATGACGGCAGTGTATTGGCTGATCGCGATCATCGTCCTGCTGGTCATAGAGGCGATGACACTGGGGCTGACCACCATCTGGTTCGCCGGAGGCGCCCTGGCGGCTTTTATCGCCTGTGTGGCAGGTGCGGGGCTGGAGCTCCAGATGATCCTGTTCATCGCAGTGTCTCTGGTACTTCTGATCTTTACGAGGCCCCTTGCCAAGAAGTATCTGGATAAGGGCAGAGAGAAAACAAATGTGGAAGGACTGATCGGCCGTGAGGCCAGAGTGACGGTACGGATCGACAACCGGGCCGGAACGGGGGAAGTGCTGCTGGGCGGACAGGAATGGTCGGCCAGAGCGCAGGAAGACAGAGAGATCCTGGAGCCGGGCCAGATGGTGCTGGTGGAGCAGGTCCGTGGAGTGAAACTGATCGTCAGAGGGTGTAAAGGAGAAAGCGGAGTATGAAAGGGAATTTTCTGATTGCGGCGGCAAACATGGGAACCATCGTGGCGGTGATCATCCTGGCAGTGGTGATCCTGCTGGTCCTGGCTTCCTGCATCAAGATCGTGCCCCAGGCCAAGGCCTTTGTGGTGGAGCGTCTGGGAGGATACAGGGCGACCTGGTCCGTGGGGCTCCATGTGAAGCTGCCCTTCATCGACCGGGTGGCAAAGAAGGTAAATCTGAAGGAGCAGGTCATTGATTTTAAGCCTCAGCCGGTGATCACCAAGGACAATGTCACCATGCAGATCGACACCGTGGTGTTCTTCCAGATCACGGATCCGAAGCTGTACGCCTACGGTGTGGAGAATCCGCTGATGGCCATTGAGAACCTGACGGCCACCAGCCTCAGGAATATCATCGGCGAGCTGGAACTGGACCAGACCCTGACTTCGAGGGAACTGATCAATACCAAGATGCGCAGCCAGCTGGATGTGGCCACGGATCCCTGGGGGATCAAGGTGAACCGTGTGGAGCTTAAGAATATCATCCCGCCCAGGGAGATCCAGGATTCCATGGAAAAACAGATGAAGGCGGAGCGGGAACGCCGTGAGAAGATCCTGCAGGCCGAGGGTGAGAAGAAGTCCACGATCCTGGTATCGGAAGGAAAGAAAGAATCCGCCATTCTGGACGCGGAGGCGGAGAAGCAGGCGGCGATCCTGCGGGCAGAGGCCAAAAAGGAGGCCATGATCCGGGAGGCAGAGGGCCAGGCGGAAGCCATCCTGAAGGTCCAGCAGGCCCAGGCAGAGGGGATCCGCCTGATCAAGGAAGCAGGGGCCGATGAATCGGTGCTCCACCTCAAGAGCCTTGAGGCGTTTGCCAAGGCGGCCGACGGCAAGGCGACGAAGATCATCATCCCCTCGGACATCCAGGGGATCGCAGGCACAGTCAAGAGTCTGGTGGAAGTGGCCAAAGACTGAAACGGAGGATAAGAGACAATGAAGATCATGGACAGCTTAAAGGGAAGGCATTTTTTGACACTCAAGGATTTTACCCCGGAGGAGATCCAGAATTTCCTGGATCTGGCCGCGGATCTGAAAGCCAAGAAGAAACAGGGCATCACGGGAAACAGCCTCAAGGGAAAAAATATCGCGCTGATCTTTGAAAAGCCCTCCACCAGGACACGCTGCGCCTTTACGGTGGCGGCCAACGACGAGGGCGGTTTCCCCACCTACCTGGGCAAGGGGGAGATCCAGCTGGGAAAGAAAGAGAGCGTGGAGGATACGGCCAGGGTGCTGGGAAGGATGTTTGACGGCATTGAGTTCCGCGGATTTTCCCACGCCCATGTGGAGATCCTGGCCAGAGATTCCGGCGTAGTCGTCTGGAACGGCCTTACGGATGAGTACCACCCCACCCAGGTGCTGGCAGACCTCCTTACCATGGAGGAGCAGTTCGGTCATCTGAAGGGGCTGAACTTCGTCTTCATCGGAGACGGCCGCAACAACATGGCCAACAGCCTGATGGTGGGCTGCGGAAAGATGGGCGTCAACTGTACGGTCATCGCGCCGAAGGCTCTGTGGCCGGAGGAAGAGCTGGTGGAGATCTGCCGCGGTTACGCGGAGGATGCGGGGAGCACCTTGACTGTGACCGACGACCCGGCGGCAGTCCAGGGCGCGGACGTGATCTACACCGATGTGTGGTGCTCCATGGGAGAAGAGGATAAGGCGGCGGAGCGTATGGCTCTCCTGGCGCCTTACCAGGTCAACCGGGAGCTGATGGACCGCACCGGAAAGGACAGCACCATCTTCATGCACTGCCTGCCGGCGGTCAAGGGCAATGAGGTGACGGAAGAAGTCTTTGAATCGGATAAGTCCGTGGTCTTTGACGAGGCAGAGAACCGGATGCACACCATCAAGGCAGTTATGGTGGCTACGTTAGGAGAGTAAGGGTCCATGTATGTAGGCGGAACCAGAAGAAGATCATATTCCAAGCAGACGCTTTTCGACGTGCTGTCCGCGGCGGCGGGGCTGGCGGTCATAGCCGTGGGCGTAGTTTCCTTCATCGATCCGGAGAAATACGCGTATCTGTTTCCGGTGGAATTTTTGCTGGCGTCCATATTTCAGTGCCTGCTGGCGGTCCCCAGGCTTTCCGACAGCGGCGGCAGACACAGCGGAAGGAAAAAGGCATGGGGGATCTGCCTGTACATAGCTGCGGGGATCCTGCTGATGATCGCCATCGTCAGCGCGGTCTGCCTTTGGAGGTAAGGTTTGAAAACTAGGATTTTAAAATTTCTGCGGGAGAAGGATGGTTTTGTGTCCGGACAGGATATCTGCCGGGAGCTGTCCGTCTCCCGCACCGCTGTGTGGAAGGCTGTGGGCCAGCTCCGGGAGGACGGCTACGAAATCCAGGCGGTGCAGAACAAAGGATACAGGCTTCTGTCGGCTCCGGATGTGGTGACGGAGGCGGAGGTGGCCTCCCGGCTCCATACAGAGTGGGCGGGCCGCCCGGTGGTATTTCTGCGGGAGACGGATTCCACCAACAACGAAGCCAAGAAAAGGGCGGAGGCCGGAGCCGGCCACGGCACCCTGGTGGTGGCGGAGCGGCAGACGGCCGGACGGGGCCGGAGAGGCCACGGCTGGGAATCGCCCGGAGGGAGCGGGATCTGGATGAGCCTGATCTTAAAGCCCTCTTTTTCCCCGGCCAGAGCCTCCATGCTGACGCTGGCGGCGGCGCTGGCGGTGTCTGACGGGATCTTCCGGGAGACGGGGTTGCGGACGGGCATCAAATGGCCCAACGATCTGGTGGCCGGAGGGAAAAAGCTCTGCGGGATCCTGACGGAGATGAGCACGGAGCCGGATTATATCAACCATGTGGTGGTGGGCATCGGCATCAACGCCAATATCACGGCGTTTCCGGAGGAGCTGCGGGATAAGGCCACTTCGCTACTTTTGGAGCAGGGACGCCCTGTCTGCCGGGCCGGGCTCATGGCCGGAGTGCTGGAAGCCTTTGAGAAGTATTACGGTGAGTTTTTAAAGACTCTGGATCTGTCTGCCATGAAGGAGACGTATGAAGCCAGGCTGATCAATATGGACCGGGAAGTGCGGATCCTGGATCCCAGGCAGGAATGGACGGGAACGGCCAGAGGCATTGACCGGGAAGGACGCCTGCTGGTGGAGCCTGCCGGAGGGCAGGCCGGGGAGCTTCGCCCGGTGGATTCGGGAGAGGTCTCTGTCAGAGGCGTATACGGGTATGTATGATGGATGAGAGAAAAGTGCTGTGCGGGGCCAATTCCTACACACAGAAATATTATTTCAACGAAGAATTTTCCCTGCTCCCCGAGAGCATAAGGCAGGAACTGCAGATCCTCTGCGTCGTCTATGTGGAGGACGTGGGCGGGATCCTGACTCTGGAGTATGACAGGGAGGGGAATCTGGAGTTCCGGGTGGAGAGCGATGAGAGGGATTATCTCTTCGACGAGATCGGGAGCGGATTAAAGATCCGGCAGATCCAGAGGGAGAAGGCGGATCTGCTGGAATCCCTGGAGCTGTTTTACAAAACCTTTTATCTGGAGCAGAAGAAATGAAAAAAGCTGGAAAACTGGACATCGGAGGCGTATGCTTGGACGCTCTGGTGATACTGGCACCTATGGCAGGCGTGACGGACCTGCCATTTCGTGTGCTGTGCCGGGAACAGGGCTGCGGGATGGTGTGTACGGAGATGGTCAGCGCCAAGGCGGTCCACTACAACAATAAAAACAGCCGCCTTCTCCTGGCCGTGCGGGAGGAAGAGAGGCCGGTCTCCCTGCAGCTCTTCGGTTCGGAGCCGGAGCTTCTGGCGGAGATCGCGGCCAGGCTGGAGCCGGGCCCCTATGATGTCATCGACTTCAATATGGGCTGCCCCGTGCCCAAGGTGGTCAACAACCGGGAGGGCTCTGCCCTGATGAAGGAGCCGAAGCTGGCCGGACAGATCCTCCGGGCCATGGTGAAGGCCGTCCAAAAACCGGTGACGGTGAAGATCCGAAAGGGCTTTGACGAGTCCAGCGTCAACGCGGTGGAGATCGCGAAGATCGCGGAAGATGCCGGCGTGGCGGCCATCGCGGTCCACGGGAGGACCAGGGAGCAGTATTATTCGGGAAAGGCCGACTGGGACATCATCCGCCGGGTGAAGGAGGCCGTCTCCATACCGGTCATCGGAAATGGAGACATCTTCCGGGCGGAGGACGCCGCCGCCATGATGGAGCAGACGGGCTGCGACGGCGTGATGGCGGCCAGGGGAGCCAGGGGAAACCCGTGGCTGTTCCGGGAGATCCGGAGTTTTCTGGAGACCGGGGAGATCCCTCCCAGGCCGTCTGTGCCGGAGATCCGGGAGATGATCCTGCGCCATGCCAGGATGCAGACAGAGCTCAAGGGCGAGGGCATGGGCATCCGGGAGATGCGCAAGCACGTCGCCTGGTATACGGCCGGATGTCCTCATTCCGCTTCCCTGAGGGAGGCCGTGAACCATGTGGAGACGCTGGCGGAGCTGGAGTCTCTTCTGGCAGAACGGCTGGCCGTCTGAGGCTCCGGCTTTCGCGGCAAAATATTGACAACCCGCGGCCTTTAGGATATAATACCTTGAATGTAAAGAGATGTGATGGGGAGACGTGTATGCACCGGAATTGCTGACATATAATATAGGGTGCTTGATCGAATACAGCAAATTTTTTAAGAAGGGATGAGCAAACAGTATGGCAGAGACAAAGAAAAATATCCTGACTTACGCCGGCCTCAAGAAGTATGAGGAGGAGTTGTCGGATCTTAAACTGGTCAAGAGAAAAGAGATCGCCCAGAAGATCAAAGAGGCGAGGGAGCAGGGAGACCTTTCCGAGAATGCCGAGTATGATGCGGCGAAGGACGAGCAGCGGGACATCGAGCTGCGCATCGAGGAGCTGGAGAAGCTCCTGAAAAACGCTGAGGTAGTCGTCGAGGATGAGGTGGAGCTGGATAAGATCAGCATCGGCTGCGAGGTCAAGGTTTATGATGTGGAGTATGAGGAAGAGATGGATTTCCGTATCGTAGGCTCCACGGAGGCCAACAGCCTTCAGAATAAGATCTCCAATGAGTCCCCGGTGGGCAAGGCCCTCCTGGGCAAGCGGGTAGGCGAGACTGTCGTGGTGGAGACCCAGGCAGGAGAGATCGCGTATAAGGTACTGGATATCAAGAGAGTTTCATAACAGCAGGGCCGGAAGGCTCCGAAATGGAAAAGAGGAAGACAGTGGCAGAGCAGAAAAAGAATCAGGAACAGGATTTGGGACAGCTTCTGAAGGTGCGCCGCGAAAAGCTGGCGGCTCTTCAGGCGGAGGGAAAGGACCCTTTTAAGATCACGAAATATGAAGTGAGCCGTCACAGCGAGGAGATCAAGGCGGCCTTTGAGGAGCTGGAGGGAAAGGAAGTTTCCATTGCCGGCCGTATGATGTCCAAGCGGGTCATGGGCAAGGCCTCTTTTTGCCATATCCAGGATCTGCAGGGGACCATCCAGTCCTATGTGGCCAGGGACAGCGTAGGCGATGCGCCTTATGCGGAATTTAAAAAATACGACATCGGCGATCTGGTGGGGATCCGGGGCACGGTATTTAAGACCAAGACAGGGGAGATCTCTGTCCATGCTCAGGAGATCACCCTTCTTTCCAAGAGCCTTCAGATCCTGCCTGAGAAATTCCACGGTCTGACCAATACGGATCTGCGGTACCGCCAGAGGTATGTGGATCTGATCATGAATCCTGATGTGAAGGACACCTTCATCAAGAGATCCAGGATCATCAGCGCTGTCCGCAGGTATCTGGACAGCCAGGGCTTCATGGAGGTGGAGACTCCCATGCTGGTGGCCAACGCCGGAGGCGCGGCTGCCAGGCCTTTCGAGACCCATTTCAACGCGCTGGATGAGGACCTGAAGCTCCGGATCTCTCTGGAGCTGTATCTGAAGCGCCTCATCGTCGGCGGCCTGGAGCGGGTCTATGAGATTGGCCGTGTATTCCGCAATGAGGGGCTGGATACCAGGCACAATCCGGAGTTTACCCTGATGGAGCTCTACCAGGCGTATACCGATTATCATGGCATGATGGACCTGACGGAGAATATGTACCGCTATGTGGCCCAGGAGGTGCTGGGCACCACCACCATCACCTACAACGGGGTGGAGATGGATCTGGGCAAGCCTTTCGAGCGCATTACCATGGTGGAAGCGGTCAAGAAGTACGCAGGCGTGGACTGGGACCAGGTGGAGACGCTGGACCAGGCCAGGGCCCTGGCGAAAGAGCATCATATCGAGTACGAAGAGCGCCATAAGAAGGGCGATATCTTAAATCTGTTCTTTGAGGAATACGCGGAGGAGCATCTGATCCAGCCCACCTTCGTGATGGATCATCCGGTGGAGATCTCTCCTCTCACCAAGAGAAAGCCGGAAAATCCGGATTATGTGGAACGGTTTGAGTTTTTCATGAACGGCTGGGAGATGGCCAACGCCTATTCCGAGCTGAACGATCCCATCGATCAGAGGGAGCGGTTTGCCGCCCAGGAGGAGCAGTTTGCCCAGGGAGACGAGGAAGCCAATCACACCGATGAGGATTTCCTCAATGCGCTGGAGATCGGTATGCCGCCCACAGGAGGCATCGGCTACGGCATCGACAGGATGTGCATGCTGTTTACCGATTCGGCAGCCATTCGCGATGTTTTGCTGTTCCCCACCATGAAATCGCTGGATCCCAAGAAGGACGGGGGCAAGTCCGCAGCTGCCGCCGCTCCGGAAACGGCAGAGCCGGCGGAGAAGATCGACTTTTCCAAGGTGGAAGTGGAGCCGCTGTTCCAGGATCTTGTGGATTTCGAGACCTTCAGCAAGTCCGATTTCAGAGCGGTGAAGGTGAAGGAGTGTGTCGCCGTGCCCAAGTCCAAGAAGCTGCTGCAGTTTACTCTGGATGACGGAAGCGGTACGGACAGGACCATTTTGAGCGGGATCCACGCTTACTATGAGCCGGAAGAGCTGGTGGGCAAGACGCTGATTGCCATTACCAACCTGCCGCCCAGGAAGATGATGGGCATCGATTCCTGCGGCATGATCATCAGTGCCGTCCATCAGGAAGAGGGCGAAGAGAAGCTCCATGTGCTGATGGTGGACGATCATATCCCGGCAGGGGCGAAACTCTGCTGAGATAAATAAACGGACCGGGCAGTCCCTTTCCTCTGGGACTGCCCGGTTTTTGCGGCTATATGGGAAACGCTCCGCGGGGCCGGATTGCGGCGGAAGGGGCCCCTGCCCCTTGCGCGGCCTCCGCTCCGGCCGCTGTGAAACGAGCGCCTCCGGCGTCAAACAGTCCGCCGCAGGCGGGAAAGCCCGCAGATCGGGCTCCCGTTTTAGAGAACAGCAATTCCCGCCCTCTGGGATTATGCGCCGGCTTCATTGAAAATTTCGCGATGACCGCCCGTGATCCATCTCCCTTTCATGAGAAATATGTTATAATCAAAATATGAAAAGGAGGTGTCATCATGAAAAAACCTTTATTTCTATGTATTCTTGTTTTTATCCTCGTATTTCAGTCTGGCTGCAATGCTGATCGTACTCCATCATCGAACACATCTGAGACAACTCCTGAGTCAACAGACACAAGTGCCCGTATCGACCTTCCCCAGGGGATTCCTGAAGAGGCCGCCGTGCTGGCCAAAAGGGCTTCCGGCCTGCCGCTCTTGATCTGGAAAGGAGAAACTTACGCGCCTGTCATCTGGGAGGACGGCGAACCTCTCCTGGCAGATCCTGTAGAAGCGGACCGCTATATCCGGGATTCCGACGGGACCATTGACCCTTCCGGCACATCCGAGTTTGAGCTATATGCCTTAAAAGGCTGGGAGGACAATGTGAATTTTGTCGCGGTCAAGACCGGGGACACCTTGTGCGCGTACACAAACCGCGGCATCGCGCACACGATCCCCATATACGGGGAACTGGAAGGGACCATGGGCCAGGATCCCATATCCTATGACGAAACAAAGGACATCTATTCCTTTACACTGGACGGCGTCTCCGGCGGAGATCCCATGCAGGTGTTCCTGTCGGAGGACGCTCTTTCTCTATTTGAACCCTGCCGTCCGGGCGATCCCATCCGGTTCCGTTACTGCGGTACCGATGACGGTAAGTTCAACGGCCTGGATTATGTCTGCGATCAGGAACTGTCCTGCGTCTATTTTCTGGAGCTCCTGGCCTGATGCAGGAAAGATTTTGATGTAAGAAAGGATCCTGTTTTGACAGTCTGAGCAGCCGTCTGACTTTGTCAGGCGGCTGCCGTTCTATTGCCGGAATTTTTGGGACCATGGGTTTACAAAGCGGAAAACAGCATATGATATTCTCTCCGGTTTTCCCTGGCGCATACGAGATAGTAGATTACGGAAGCTTCCGGATCGGACACGGGGATCTCAACGCGGTTATTTTCTGTGGTGAAATATTTGTTGGCCAGGTCTGTCGTGAAGAAGGGCAGAGAAGAAGCCTTTGCCAGTTCATTGAAGCTGAAACGGTCGCTCTGCGTTAAAAACCGGGAGTCGGGCATTTTTTCCGACCGTATGAAGTTCCAGAATCCGATGTCGTTCATCAGGAGCATATTTTCTCCGTTCATTTCGGCCAGGGAGAGGCTTTTGCGCCTTGCGTAGCGGTGACCTTTGGGCAGCGCGAAGATCAGGGATTCCCGGCCGCATTCCTTGGCGAAATACTGCTCGTCATCCGGCTTCCTGGGAAGGGCGATCAGCTGATAGACGCCGGTCCGGAGACCGGACAGGAGCGCCTCTTCTCCGGCCGTTTCCGTCTGGAGCCGCATATCCGGATACAGGCTGCTGAGCAAAGGCGTCAGCAGCCAGATGGGAGCCGGAGAACAGACGCCCAGAGAAATGGTGCGGTTCATCCTGTCAAAGGCCTGTGCCCGGTCCGCCAGGGCTTCTGTTTCGGCCAGCAGTCTCTTGACCGGTTCCAGGATATACTTTCCTGTTTCATTTAATTCCAGCCTGTTTTTCTGGCGGATGAATAACGGCACGCCCAATTCTTCTTCCAATTTCTTCATATTGCGGCTCAGGGCCGGCTGGGAAAGATGCAGGATCTGCGCGGCCTCAGACAGAGTGCCACAGTCCGCGAACGCCGCGAATTGGCGCAGTTCATAAAATTCGATCATATCAAGAGTTCCTCCACTATTCAGTATATTTATAGTGATATACGGGTTTGGCATTGTACTTTTCCGATAAAATGCTCTATTCTGTATGTGGAAAGCAAAAACAGGAAACAAAAAGCCGTTTACAAGTAGTAAAACAAATTATAGCAAAAGGATAAAAGGTTTGCAAGCGGCAGCCATGGGAAAAGGAAAGGAGGGAGCGGTATGGTGTTCTATTTTACGGCCACCGGAAACAGTCTTTACGCGGCCAAGCAGCTGGATCCGGATGCCGTCAGCATCGCGCAGGCCATCCATGACCGGGAGAAGGACTACCGGGCGGATGCCATCGGGATCGTATGTCCGGTATACGGACATGAGATGCCGGAGCTTGTAAAGGATTTTCTGAAGCTCTCTCAGTTCGAGACGGACTATTTTTATCTTTTGCTCACCTACGGCAATCGTCACGGAGGCGCCTCAGAGCTGGCAAGATCCTTTGCGGAAGAACAGGGGATCCATCCATCCTATATCAATGTCATCCTGATGGCGGATAATTTTCTTCCCGGGTTTGATATGGAGATCCAGAGGCAGCTGGATAAAAAAGTAGATCAGCAGATCCGGAAGATCAAGGACGATATTATAAAACGGCGCTGTTTTTGCTCTCCCGTCACGGAAAAGGACAGAGAAGTCCACAGGGAGTTTCTGGCCCGGATGGCCAGAACACCTGCGATCCGGGAGATGTACGAGGTCACGGATACCTGCATCGGCTGCGGCATCTGCCAGAGGGTGTGTCCGAAGGGCTGCTACCATCTGGAGGGACAGAAAAGCGTGTGGAACAGCGCAGGCTGTATCTGCTGCATGGCATGCATCCACTCCTGTCCCATGAAAGCCATCATGCTGAAGGTGCCGGAGAAGAATCCCCAGGCCAGATACCGCAATGAAAATGTCAGCCTTTGCGAGATCATCGAGGCCAATGACCAGACAGGTAACATGGCCGGTTCATGAGCACGGCCAGGAAAACGTTATGGATCAAGGAGGTAACATCATGGAATTTATCACGTTGAATACTGGAGCAAAAATGCCGCTGGAGGGTTTCGGCGTATTTCAGATCCCGGACCCGGTACAGTGTGAACAGGTGGTTTATGAAGCCATCAAGACCGGCTACCGGCTTTTGGATACGGCGGCGGCATATATGAATGAAGAAGCCGTCGGAAAAGGCGTGGCAAGGGCCATCGCGGACGGCCTTGTCACCAGAGAGGAGCTTTTCATCACCACGAAAGTGTGGGTGCAGGATCAGAAGACAGAGGAGACGGCTTATGAAGCTGTCAAAGCTTCTCTGTCAAAGCTGGATATGCCCTATGTGGATCTTGTCCTGCTCCATCAGCCCATGGGCGATTATTTCGCGGCCTACCGCGGCATCGAGAAGGCATATAAGGATGGACTGACAAAGGCTGTGGGCGTGGCCAACTTTTATCCCGCGATCCTTGCGAATCTCTGTGAGAACGTGGAGATCATCCCTGCCGTGGACCAGGTGGAGCTCCATCCGTTCTTCGCGCAGGAGGCGGCATTGGAGAACATGAAGGCTTACGGCGTAGTGCCGCAGGCGTGGGGACCGCTGGCAGAAGGCAAGCATGGGATCTTTACCGATCCGGATCTGACGGAGATCGGCGGGAAATACGGCAAGAGCGCCGCTCAGGTGGTACTCCGCTGGAATGCGCAGCGCGGCGTTTCCATCATCCCCAAGTCGGTCCATGTGGAGCGGATGCAGCAGAATATCGATATATGGGATTTCAGCCTGACGGAGGAGGAGATGGCCAGGATCTCGGAAAAAGATCTGGGGCACAGCGAGATCGTGGATCATGACGATCCCGGCTTTGTGAAGATGCTCTGCGGCATGAACATACACGAGTAAAAAGCGCGTCTGCATACCGGCGGCATACATTCCGATGTCTGCCGTCGGCTGCCGCGTATGGGCGCCCAAATCCCACCAAGCCTGCGGTGGAGGAGGGCGGACGTTTTGCCAGGGAAAACGGCTGTGATTTCATCGTGGCTCTGGGAGGCGTACCGCTCTCCTCTGGCCATGGGCTATCATGATAATCAGCCATGGAATGAGAACATGCTGAGACCTTGTCCGGTGCTGGACAATCCCGGCAGGTTGACAGAAGTGGTGGAGAAGAACCGCGCCAGGAGCACCGATCATCAGAATCTGGAGACGGCGGGGCATATCATTCCGGTCTGGGACTGGTGCGGGGATTATTTTCCGAAGTATCCCGCGATCTCCTTCATCCTGTCTGTCTGGACGACGTGGAAAGGACATCTGCGGTCGCAGTGCCCGCAGGAAATACAGTCGGAGGCTTTTTTCTCCAGCTTTTCATAGTGGTCTGCGGCGAGGGCATCGCCCATGAGGGCCAGGTCGTAGTATTTGTTGATGAGGCCGATGTTGAGGCCAGCCGGACAGGGTTGGCAGTGGCTGCAGTAAACGCAGGAGCCGGTAACATCCCCGGGCGTGAGGGAGCTGATGACGGAGTAGTCCCGTTCTTCGGCGGAGGCGTCGAAGAAGCCCAGGAGCTGCCGGACGTCTTCCAGATCCCGGATACCGGGCAGGACCGTCAGGACGCCGGGCTTATCCAGGGCATACTGGATGCACTGGTACGGCGTCAGAGCCCTGCCGAAAGGAGAAGATTCCTTTTTCAGCAGCTGGCCTCCGGAGTAGGGCTTCATGACGGAGATGCCGATGCCGCCTGCTTCGCAACAGCGGTAGAGCTCCATCCGTTCGGAGGCGCTTCCCTTGGCGTAATCGCCGTGCTGGTAGTCGTAAGCCGGATTGATGGAAAACATCAGCTGGTCCACCATGCCTGTATCCAGTATCCGGCGGGTCAGGGAAGGGGTGTGGGAGGACAGACCGATATGCCGCACGACTCCGGCCTTTTTCATTTCGGACAGATAGTCCAGTACGCCGCCTTCCTGATAAGCCTTCCAGTCGGAGGGAGCATCCAGGCAGTGGATAAAGCCGTAGTCGATATAGTCGGTCTTCAGCTCCCGAAGCTGCCAGTCCACCTGGCGCTTGATGGTGTCCAGACGGGTGGTCCAGCCGTATTCGCCTGTTTCATAATCCGCGCCGAAGTGGACCTGGTAAAGCATTTCCCGGCGCACGGAGGAAAAGGCCGTGCCCGCGTACCGGAAGGTGGCGGCGCCCGCCGTCGCGAAATCCGCGAAGTTGATGCCGTGCTCATGGGCATATGTCAGGGCCCGGACGGCTTCCTTTTCCTGTGTCTCATAAATAGGGCCTGTGCCCAGGCCGATCACGCTGATCTTATCTCCTGTTTTTGGATGGATCCGATATTCCATGTCTCTCCTCCTGTCAGATGAGCTTTGCGGCAGCCTGCGGGAATCCCACAGGCTGACACTGTGTCAGCACATGAAATATATCACAGAACTGACACGGTGTCAATCTTTCACGGAAGGTTCCCGGACGGACCGCCGCCGTGCTGCAGGCACAGCTCCCGCAGGCAGGACAGAAAGGCGCCGGCGGCTTTGGAGAATACCTGATATTTTTTCCAGATGATGGACCCGCGGGTCGTGAGAGGAGGCGAGAGCGGGCGGAAGCAGAGGCTGCTCTCATGGGTATTGATGAGCTTGTCATAGCCCATGGCGTACCCCAGGCCTTCGTCCACCAGGAGGGAGGCGTTGAAGATCAGGTTGTAGGTGGCCGCGATCTTCAGGCTGGAGACGTCTTTCCCGAGCCAGCGGGCCAGGCAGGCATCGTCGCCTCTCTGGCGGGGCAGGATCAGGGGCTTGTCCCATAAATCCCGGGGACAGATGGCCTCCTTCTGCGCCAGAGGGCTGTCCCTGCGCATGAGGACGCCCCAGGTGTCCTCGACCGGAAGCGGGAGCGCCTCGTATTTCTGGGTATCGGCGCCGGTAAAGAGTAGCCCGAAATCAATGAGGCCTTTATCCAGATATTCCAATACCAGCTCCGCGTTTCCGCTGGAGATGTGGCAGCGGATGTCGGGATACCGCTCCCGCAGCTTTTTGGCGGCCCTGGCCAGCAGCCGCACCACGTCGGTCTCTCCTGCCCCGATAAAGACGTCTCCCACGATGCTCTCGTCGGAGCTGGTGATCTCCGCCTCTGTACGTTTTACCAAAGAGAGGATCTCCTCGGCCCGTTTGCGCAGGATCATTCCTTCGTCGGTCAGGGTGACTTTCCGGGAACCCTTTGTCCTCCGGATCAGCAGCTGTTTGCCCAGCTGCTTTTCCAGACTCTTGATCTGGGTGGACAGGGCAGGCTGGGAGATATGCAGGGAATCCGCCGCCGCGGAAATGCTCTGTTCTCTGGCGACAGCCAGGAAATATTCCAGTACTCGCAGTTCCATGTAAGAGGCCTCCTTCCGTCAGTTGTGGCTAGCATAAACTTGATCCCGGGAAAAGTCAATGGTTTTGTTTTCCCATGGGAGGGGACTGGCTTTAAGGGAAGGCGATGCCATGGCGGAAAAACTCGATATGGTGTTCGATGAGGAGAAACTAGAAGAGGCTCCCAAGCTCATCGAGAACGTGTGGGGCGCGGGATACCGGCTCAACGGACCGTAGGAAAGTACTGGAACTTCCGGCATACGGCGGATAAGGAAGATGGACGGATTTCCCCATTTTGTGATATACTGAAAAGGAGCAGACCGGCCGGACCGGCCTATGATATTAAAGCTTGACTTTACCCGGCCATGTTGAATAAAATAAAATTACTATGAGCCGAAATGGGGAAAAATCAATGAATATCAAAACCATTGCTGAAATGGCAGGTGTTTCACCTGCTACAGTTTCAAGGGTCCTGAATGGCAAGAGTGTCGCCGCCAAGACCCATGAGCGGGTCATGAAGGCAGTGGAGGAAAGCGGATATGTGCCCAATTACATGGGGCGGAGCCTGCGGACCCAGCGCAGCAATAAGCTGCTGATCCTGCTTCCCACCATTCAGAATTCTTTTTATTCTGAAATTGTCAATGCCTTTGAAGTCAGGGCCAGACAGGAGGGATTCAGTACTCTTCTGGGGGTCACCAATCGAAATCCGGAGGTGGAAAAACAGTATCTGGATATCTTGTTTACCAAACAGGTGGACGGGCTGGCCAGTTTCATTCCCACCATCGGGAGCAGGGAGATCAACCAGATCGCTCAGAATTATCCGTTTGTAGCTACCTGCTGGAGGGGCGGAGGAGATGTCAATGCCAATTATGTGTGCATTGACAATGTGCAGGCATGCTATGATATGACCAATTATCTGATTTCCCTGGGGCATAAAAAGATCGCTCTTATGAACGGCAATTACAAAGAGCGGCTCTATGAACCGGAACGGGAAGCCGGTTTTCGCAAGGCAATGGAAGAGGCGCACCTCCCGGTGCCTCCGGAATACCTGCGGGTCTGTGGATACAGCCATCAGGATGGATACAGGGCCTGCGGAGAGCTGATGAGTCTGCCGGATCCTCCTACGGCCATCTGTACCCTGTCGGACACTCGAGCGGTGGGGGCTGTGCGGTGGCTCAAGGAGCATAAGATCAGGATTGGAAAAGATGTGGATATAATCGGTTTTGATGATGTGGACGTATCTCAGATGGTACTGCCGGAGATCACGACGGTGGCGCAGCCAAGGGTGGAGCTGGGGGATGAGTCAGCCAGGCTCCTGATCGGGCAGATCAAGAATCGAGAGCAGTCCATCCGCGGCGTGATCCTGCAGCATAGGATCGTGATCCGGGGGACGACCCGAAGTGTAAAGATGGATAAGAAAAAATAAAATGTTAGTGGATGTTGAGGGTCCTGCACAGCAGGATCCTTTTTATTGTGCAGAAGAATTTCTTTTATGGGTAAAAGGATATTTGCGAATTAAAACGTTTTCTATTTCAAATGCTTGATATTTTTTTGTTGCAAAAAATAGAAGCTCAATATTATAATGGGGAAAAACATTGGAAAGGGGCGGTTTTATGCTTTTGGGAGCCTTTGGGAACATAGGGCAGATGGAAATGATCAAGACGGCCGGATTTAATACGGCGGAGTTGGATCTGGGAGAAATCATGGGAATGGATTTAAAAACGTTTTTAAATTTTGAACGAAGGGCGGAGAGGTCCGGGCTCCGGTTTGACGTGTTTTCCGGCCTGCTCCCCCTGGACATCCGGATCCATGAACCGGGGTTTTTGTGGGATAAGTGGCTGGAGTATGTGGATAAAGCTGCGGAAAGAGCGGCTTGCCTGGGGGCGAAGAGGATTCCTTTCGGAGCTGGAAAATGCAGGAGCATACCGGCAGGATGTGAGGATAGGGAAGAGGCGGAGAAGAGATTGGCCGCCTTTGTGGGAGAGATATGCTGCATTTTTCAGAAGTACAGCCTGGAAATGGTGGTAGAGCCGCTGGGGCCGGCCAATTCTAATTATCTGAACCGCATAGGAGAGACGGCGGACTTTGCCCGCTCTCTGAAAAGAGAAAACTGCCATATCATGTGCGATCTGCGGCATATGTATAAAACAGGAGATCCGTACCATGCTATTATCAGCTTTAAAAAAGAAATCCGCCATGCCCATATCGATCATCCGGAGGGAGAGCTGCGCAGGTTTCCTCTTCCGGATGATGGATTTGATTATCAGCCGTATCTGGAGGCTCTGCATGACTCAGGTTATGATGGGATCCTGACGGTAGAAGCCACTTATTATGAGGACTTTGAGGAAGAGGCAGCCAGAAGCTGTGAATATCTGAAAAAGTGTGCAAAAGCGGCTGGATATCAAGTGTAGATATAAAAATATTATGTAAACGATTTAATTAAATGGGCGGAAAAATCGAATTTCCGCCCATTTTTATTGGAAGCGGCGGAAACAAAAATGTGACAAAAAGAACAACTAAACCCAATGAAATACCGGATTTTTATGCAAAATATATAAAAAATACATGAGAAATTTGGTTATAACAAGGGTTGCTTTTTCGGTACACTTTCGTTAATATAAAATTAAATCGTTTTCATAAAAATGATAAAACAAAAGGAGGAAAGAACATGAAAAAGGTATTGGCGGTTTTTTTGGCGGCAGCGATGTTCTGTCTGGCAGCCTGCGGAAGTTCCGGGGATGGGACGACGGAAGCGGAAACCGGTACCGTGAGTGCCGGAACGGAAAGTCAATCGGGGAGCGGCGGAGATGGAGAAAAAACGGGAGTACTGAAGATCGGCGCTATCCACGATCTGACGGGAAGCGGTTCTGTGCTGGGCATTGCTTCAGTCAATGGTTCTGAGCTGGCAGTCAAGGATATCAATGAGGCTGGAGGAGTAGTCATCGGCGATACTACCTATACGCTGGAGCTGGTATCCTATGACTGTAAATCCGACCCCAACGAAGGTATCAGCTCTCTGCAGAGACTTGTACAGGTGGATGATGTCTCCATCGTTTTAGGGCCCTCTCTTTCCAATGTGGCTCTGGCCTGTGTAGAGACCACCAATGAACTGGAAGTGGCATTTATGGGACAGTTCGGCGATCCCAGATGTATGCTGGGAGAGAATCTGGATACCTTGAATCCTTATATGTTCCTGATGCAGCCGTCGGCGGCTCAGTCCGGAATACAGGCCATTTCTTATCTGGTGGAAAAAATGGGCTGCGAAAAAGTGGGATTCCTGATCGCGCAGGACCATGCTTATTGCGTATCTCAGGCCAATGCGGCTATTGAATATTGTGAGGAAACGGGAGTGGAGATCGTGGGTATCGAGTACAATAATCAGGCAGATCTGGATATGAAGACTCAGCTCACCAATCTTCAGAACGCCGGAGCGGATTGTATCTTCAACGCAAACCCTACCCAGCCGCTGACGGTTTCTACCAATCAGAAGAATCAGCTTGGATTTGACGTGCCCCAGACTGGTTCTCTGGATTTCTCTTCGCCTTTTGCTTCCCTCTGTGCCGATGAAGCCAGTGCCAGCAACATTTACTTTGTTTCCAACTGCAGCTACGATACGCCGGATTTCCAGGAACTCAATGAAAAGTGCATGGCAGAATTCAACCAGGAAGCTACCATCAAGACGGCTCTCGGTTATGACCAGGTCCTGATCGCCGTGGCGGCAGCTCAAGCGGCGGGAAGCACCGATCGGAATGCTATCCGGGATGCTCTGGAAACAGTGTCCGGTGTGGATACTGTCATCACCGATGATTTCAACATGGATCCGGAGACCCATATGCCTTTGGGACTGGATGTGTTCATCTACCAGATCGAAAATGGCGAGTATATCGGCCTTGAGAGTTGGAGCCCGGATTATCTGAAATAAAGGTACGGATTTTTGAAACAAGCAGAAGGAGGGCCGCCTGCCAGTCCGGCGGGCGGCCCCTTTTGCGCTCTTTCGGAGATCTATTTAGAAAAAGGACGGAGATTATGACGTATTATTTACAGTTGTTGGTAAACGGTATTTCCACCGGAGCAGTCTATGCCATCATCGCAGTGGGATGGGCGCTTATCTTCAGTATCTTAAAGTTTTCCAATTTTGCCCATGGCGGCACCATGGTGGTCGCGGCTTATGCCGGTATGCTCTGTACCCAGATTTTCGGAGCAAATCTGTGGCTGACATTGATCGCTTCGGCGTTGATCGGCGGAGCCTTGAATGTTTTGGTGGAGCTTGTCAGTTTTCACCGCATCCGGCTCAAGAGCAATCAGCTTTTGCTGCTGTTTGTCTCGGCCATTACCATGGGGCTCCTGCTCCAGAACTTGGTGGCGATCCGGTTTGGCGGGATCTTCTATTCCTATCCCAATTTCTTTGAGAATATGAACCGCTATATCACCATACTGGGCCTGAGCATCGACGTGGCGGATATCATTATGTTGGCGGTGGCGGCGGTGTGTATCATCGCGCTGGTCCTGATCTTAAAGAAGACCAGGCTGGGCGTGGCCGTGCGTGCGCTGTCCATGGACACCAGAGCCACCAGCCTAATGGGGATGAATGTGAACCTGATCGTCTTAAGCACCTTTTTCATCGCCGGAGCTCTGGCGGGGATCGCCGGAGTATTCGTGGGGACCAGGACCGTGCTGTCTCCTACCCTTGGCTCCACTTATACGGTGAAGGCTTTTATGGTGGCCGTCATCGGAGGTCTGGGAAGCCTCAACGGTTCTCTGTTCGCGGCGCTTATGCTGGGGGTCGTAGAGACTTTCTTGACCAGCTGGATCGGATCGGCCCTCCAGCCAGTGGGATCCTTTATCTTCATGATGATCTTCCTGCTTTTGTTCCCCAATGGACTTGCAGGCAACTTCACATCAGACAAAGCATAGGAGGAGGGAGACCATGTTTGAATACTATGTGACATATATGATAAACAATGCGTTTATCATTGTGATCGGTATGCTGGGAGTCTATATCATCACAGGACTGACCGGCATGTTTTCCATGGGCCAGGCAGCCTTTATGGCTGTGGGAGGATATACGGCGGCCATGCTGGCCAAAAATCTGGGACTTTCCATCTGGCTGACGCTTCCTGCCTCCATGATCGTAGGCGCTTTTCTGGGATTCTTGATCGGGATCCCGGTCATCCGGCTCCGGAGGGATTATGTGGCAGTGGTGACCCTGGGATTCAGTCAGGCTCTGGTGGCCATTTTGAACAACGCGGCCAGTATCACCGGAGGGGCCCTGGGACTGAGCGGGATCCCCAGATATACCACAAAACCCATGATCGTCATTATCCTGATCCTGGTGACAGCCGGAATCTGGCAGCTCAAGAAATCCAGATTCGGAAGGGAATGCATAGCCATCAAGGCGGATGAACTGACGGCGGCTTCCATGGGGATCGATGTGGCCAGGACAAAACTTCTGGTCTTCATCCTGGCCTGCGCCATTTCTGCCCTGGCGGGCTGCCTGTATGTTCATACTACTTCTTATCTGGATTCGGCTTCTTTTGGATGGGATCAGTCTTCCATGTGGATCATCATGGTGTATTTCGGCGGTGTCAGTTCTCTGACCGGTTCAGTCTTTGCCGGGATATTCCTGACGATGATACAGGAGATTTTCCGCTTTTCAGCAGAATGGAGAACAGTGATCTACTGCGTGATCGTTTTGATCATCGTGAATTTCCGGCCCCAAGGTCTCTTTGGCGAGACGGAACTGGATATGAAGACTTTCCGCAAGATCGGAAGGGCCATCGCAGCGATCCCGGCTAAAGTGAGAACACATCGGAAAAGGGAGGGGAAATAATGCTTCTGGAAATCAAACATATTCAAAAAAGCTTCGGCGGCGTACAGGCAGTGAAGGATGTTTCCCTGAAAGTGGACAAGGGGCAGATCGTCGGGATCATCGGGCCCAACGGAGCCGGGAAGACCACGGTCTTGAATCTGATCTCCGGGATCTATCCCATTGATTCCGGCCAGATCCTGATGGATGGCCAGAGTATCTCCGGAATGAAACAGTATAAGATCACCCGGCTGGGGATTTCCAGGACATTCCAAAATATCCGCTTGTTTAAAGGGCTGACAGTATTGGAAAATGTGATGACGGCCTTGGATTCCACCACCAGGTACAATCTTTTTTCGGCGGTGCTCCATCTGCCTTCCAAGCACAGGGCGGAGAAAAAGAACCGGGCGAAGGCCATGGAGGCTCTGGAGCTGGTGGGGCTTTCCCAGTACAGGGATGAAAGTCCTTTTAACCTTCCCTATGGGCTTCAGAGGAGAGTGGAGCTGGCCAGAGCCATTGTCAATGAGCCAAAACTCCTTATGCTGGATGAGCCGGCGGCCGGACTGAATCCCAGTGAGATCGATGCGTTCATTGCCTTGGTCCAGAAACTGCGGGAGATATACGGGTTCGGGATACTATTTATCGAACACAGGATGCAGGTGGTCAATGAGTTGTCGGAATATATTTATGTCATCAATTTCGGCGATCTTCTGACAGAGGGGGTTCCGGAGCAGGTGGTCAACGATCCGGAAGTGATCCAGGCCTATCTGGGAGAGGAGGATCTGACATGAGTTTCTTTGAGGTGGAAAACCTTTCCGTAAGCTATGGACATATCACGGCCCTGACAGATGTATCCATCCAGGTGGAAAAGGGAACGGTGGTCTCCATCATCGGTTCCAACGGAGCCGGGAAAAGTACCCTGATGAATGCTGTCAGTGGTGTTATTAAAAAGGAAAAAGGGAAAATACGGCTGGAGGATACGCTCCTTCCGTCCAAGGCCCATAAGATCGTCCGAAGCGGCATTGTCCAAGTGCCGGAGGGACGGAGAGTCTTTGCAGGTCTCACGGTGACGGAGAATCTGGTCATGGGAGGCTGCCGGATTTCTGCTTCCGATGCCAGGAAGAAGCTTCCCGGGATGTATGAGCTGTTTCCTATCCTGGGACAGCGCAGAAATCAGATGGCGGGAACGCTTTCCGGAGGCGAGCAGCAGATGCTGGCCATTGCCAGAGGATTGATGGCGGAACCGAAGCTGCTTTTGCTGGATGAGCCTTCTCTGGGTCTTGCGCCCATCATCGTCAGTCAGGTGTTTGAGATCATAAAGGAGATCAATAAGCAGGGCATCACCATACTTCTGGTGGAGCAGAACGCCAGCAAGGCCATGTCGGTTTCCGATTATACTTATGTGCTGGAAAACGGTCATATTGCAGCCCAGGGCCCTTCCAAAAAACTGAAAAATGATGATTCTATCAAAAAAGCATATTTAGGAAAGTAAAATGAGGTGAAAACATGAGTGAACAGAAAAAGCTGCGTATTGGTGTGATCGGGGCCGGTTCCATTGCCTACTCCGCCCATTTTCCGGTCCTGAGCTCCTTTCAGGACGTGGAAGTGGCGGCGGTTTTGAACCGGACGTATTCCAAGGCGGAGGATGCCTGCCGCCAGTTTGGGCTGGGAAAGGCAGTGAGGGATCTGGATGAATTTCTGGATCAGGGACTGGATGCGGCAGTGCTCCTGACGCCGAAGACGGTCAGGAAGGAATACTTGATCCCTTTGCTGGAAGCAAAACTAGATGTGCTAGTGGAAAAACCGCTGGCCAGCACCATGGAAGAATGTGAATTCCTGGCGGATGCCTCCCAAAATTCCGGTCAGGTGGTGATGGTGGCGTTCAACAGGAGGTATTCTCCCGTTTTCCAAAGAGGAATGGCTGAGTTTAAGGACAAGGCGCCCCACTATGTATTGGCTCATAAGTGCAGAGAATTCAAGGAGTACCGGGCTACTCTGGAAAACTCCATCCATATGGTAGATATGCTGAGATACATATTGGGAGAGTGTGCGGAGGTGACAGCCAGAGCCAGGTGGACCGATCCTTTTTATGAAGATGTGTGCACGGCTCAGCTGGAATTTGAAAACGGTTCTCTGGCTCTGATCGGCGCCAGCCGTGAGGCGGGCCAGTGGTACGAGCGGGTGGAAATGTTCGGTGAAAACAAGACGGTGATCGTGGAATCTCCTGACAGACTGACCATTGTCCGGCCAGAATATGAGGAGGTTAGAAACTCTACGCCTCTCCACAAGGGCTGGTCCAATTATCTGGACGCCATTGGCTTCCGGGCCTGCGACAGGCATTTTATCGACTGCTGCCGTACCAGGGAAAAACCGCTGACCAGCGCCGAGGATGCGTTAAAGACTATGCAGCTTATGAACCGTATCCTGCAGTCGGCAGGACTGCCGGATATGACAAAGGAATGGGGGCATGAGGAATGATGAGGATAGCGGGACATACCATGGGAACACCAGAATACAGCCTTTTTGAGGCCATTGACTTATTTGCGCAGATAGGCCTGGAGGGCATTGAGATCATAGTCCAGACCGACGGGTATCAGTGTGGGATCCCTCTGGATGCACCGATGGATTATGTGAGGGAGGTAAGGGAAAAGGCAGATGCGGCGGGCCTTAAGGTCTCTGGCCTCACTCCGTATATGAACTTGTACAATAGTCCCGATGAGGAGGAACGGCGGCAGGCCTGCCGGGAGCTGGAACGAGTCATCGATATGGCGGTCATACTGGGGGCCGGTTTTGTGCGGATCTACGGAGGAAAACTGGTGGACGGCGAGGATGATCCGGGGGATGTGAAGCTCTCTCAGCTGATCAAATCCATGCGGGAGTGCGGAGATTATGCCAAACCCCATGGGATCTGCCTCTGTCTGGAGAATCATTTCGGCACGATGACCACCACGGCGGCGAGGACGGCGCAGGTCGTGAGGGCCATCGATCATCCCAATGTGGGGATCCTCTACGATCAGGCCAATATCGCCTTTTTCCCGGCGGAAGAATACCGGGAAGCCATTGCCCTGCAGAAAGATAAGATCTTTTATGTCCACTGCAAGGATCTGGTCTACCGTGGCGGCGTGGCCAGGAAACCTAAATTTACCATGGTCTCCCATGTCAATGAAGAGGACAGGACCGTGTATTCCAGAGTGCCGGGCGAAGGGATCCTGGACTGGCCCGGGATCCTGAAAGAGCTTAAGGAGTCTGGATATGACGGCTGGGTTTCCATGGAGTATGAGAGGCGCTGGCAGCCTCAGGATCTGCCGGAGGCCCATGAAGGAATGAAACGAGGAGGAGACTACATAAGAGGGATCTTGACAGAGCTCTGAAGAGCGGAAAGAAAGGAGGGAAGGGCTTTATGAAAAATATGAGGGTGGAATATGCAGGGATCCAGCTGGAACATCCTATTCTGGCAGCGTCCACCGGTGCCACCCGGGACTGGCAGCAGGCGGTGAAATGTGAGGAGAGCGGATACGCGGGAGTCGTATTGAAGTCTGTCCAGGAGGAGGAACTCATGCGGTATAATCCTTTTCCCAGATTCCGGGTGTTGCACAGTGGGATCCCCGGTTTTCACGCGGACACTTTTTACAGCTATGAACAGGCATATCATGGGGATCTGGACGATTATTATGAGACTGTTTATCAGGCCAAGAGGCGTACTGCTATCCCCATCATCGCCAGTATCAACTGCATAAATCCGGAAACCTGGGGAGAATATGCGCTGGCCTGCCAGCAGGCGGGGGCCGATGCCATTGAGATCGTACCCAGCTGTCCTTCCGGTCTCCTGGTCCGGGATCCCAGCCACGACATCCATAGTTTGACTTTGGAGGCTCTGAAACTGTGTAAGAGCAAGGTAACGATCCCGGTGATCCCCAAGATGACGGCTCAGGTGGCAAATCCTCTGTACACGGCGGTCTGCCTGGATGAAGCGGGAGCAGACGGGATCACCATGCTCAACAGGACCACGGGCATCGAGATCGATGTGGAGACCATGGCGCCTATCCTCCATGGGGGAGTGGCAGGGCACGGCGGCCCTTGGGCTCTTCCGGCAGTGCTCCGATGGATCATTGCCGCGTATCCCAAGGTAAAGGGGAGCATCAGCGCTACCGGCGGAGCTACCACAGGAGAAGAGGTGGCAAAATGTCTTCTGGCTGGAGCTTCCAGTGTTCAAGTGGGAGCTGTCATGTACCTGAAGGGATATGACTATGTAAAAGTCATGGTGAATCAGCTTGAAGAATATATGGAGCGGATGGGGATCGAAAATCTGTCGGATATCATCGGAAAAGCTGCCGAAAATATGCGCTCCATGGAAGAGTATGACCGGATCACCAGATATCAAGCAGTTTTGGATCCGGCAAAGTGCAGGCAGTGCGCGGCCTGCGGACCGGTCTGCATCTATGACGCGCTTCAGTATACGGCGGAAGGGCCTCAGATCGATCCGGAACTCTGTGACGGCTGCGGCCTCTGCGCCAGTGTGTGCCGTCATGGCGCCATACAGATGGAGAAAAAATAAGAATACGCCGCGCGGGAAGGCGGCAGATGGGAGGATGAGGAAGATGAAGGTACTGAGCGGGATCGTGATCCCTTTGGTGACTCCCTTTACGGAAGAGGGAGAGGTGGACACAGGATCTCTTAAGAAGCTGACGGAATATCTGATCGGTAAGGGAGTAGATTGTCTCTATCCCTGCGGGACCACCGGGGAGATGAATTATCTGAGTCTGGAAGAGCGGAAACTGGTGGTGGAGACGATCGTCCGACAGGCGGCGGGAAGACTTCCTGTCTTTGCCCAGGTGGGAGCGGCTACTACGGCAGACACAGTGGAGCTGGCCAGGCACGCCGCAGCCTGCGGCGCCGACGGCATCGGCGTGGTGACTCCCTGGTATCTGACCTTGTCGGAGAAGGAACTGGAAGATTTCTTTGTGACAGTGGCAGGAAGTGTGCCGGAAGGATTCCCCATGTATCTTTACGGAATCCCTCAAAACGCGGTCAACGATATTACTCCGGAGCTGGCTGAGAGAGTGGCGGCCCGGTGTCCCAATGTCATAGGGATCAAATACAGCTATCCGGATATGACTAGGATCCAGTCTTTTATGACTGTGAGAAATGGAGACTTTTCCGTATTGGTGGGGCCGGACCATCTCTATCAGGCAGCAGCCGCCGTCGGCGGAAAGGGGACAGTTTCCGGAAACGCCATGATCATCCCCGAGTATTATGGGGCTCTGCGGGATGCCCTGGGACAGGGAGATCAGATCCTCGCAACGGTTCTCCAGAGGAAGATCAACGTACTGAACGGGATTCTCTGTGAAGGCAACAACATCGCCGGATACAAGGCTGTTTTGAAAGCTCTTGGGATCCTCTCCAGCAAGAAGCTGCGTCCCCCCATGGAGGAGCTGTCTGACCAAGAGGAGGAAAAACTGATGGCGCGGCTGCAGCAGATGCATTATCAGGAAGTGGATATAGAATGAGAAACCGGGCCCCGGGAGCAGAAGCTCCCGGGGCCGTCCAGCACGGTTTTTTTGCTTGAAGGGAAGATCGCGGAGGAATATAATGGGGGTGATACAGAAAGGAAGGGATATGTGATGTGGCTCCTTTATGCGGCAGGTTCCGCGTTTTTCGCGGGAGTGACCTCCATACTGGCCAAGTGCGGCATCCGGAAGACCGATTCCACGGTGGCGACGGCGGTGCGGACGGTGGTGATCCTGGCCTTTTCCTGGCTGATGGCCGGGCTCTCCGGCTCTCTGGGGCAGATAGGAGAGATAGACGGACGGACGCTCCTGTTCCTGGTCCTGTCCGGCGCGGCCACGGGAGCTTCCTGGCTGTGCTACTTCCGGGCCCTCCAGCTGGGAGACATCAATAAAGTGGTGCCTGTGGACAAATCCAGCACCGTGCTGACCATTTTGCTGGCTCTGATCTTTTTGGGGGAAGGCATCAGTCTTCCCAAGGCGGCGGCGGTGGCGGCCATAGCCGCGGGGATCTTCCTGATGGTGGAGAAAAAAGATGTGACGGATACGGAAAAGAGTGGGAAAAAGAGCTGGCTCCTCTACGCGGCTGGCTCCGCCCTCTTTGCCAGCCTGACGTCCATCCTGGGAAAGATCGGCATTTCCGGCGTGGAGTCCAATCTGGGGACGGCGATCCGCACCTGCGTGGTGCTGGTGATGGCGTGGGTCATGGTCTTTGTGACGGGAAAGCAGAGAGAGGCAGCCCGGATCCAGAAGCGGGAGCTGCTCTTCATCTGTCTTTCGGGAGTGGCCACAGGGGCTTCCTGGCTCTGCTACTACCGGGCGCTCCAGGAAGGGCCCGCCAGCGTGGTGGTGCCCATCGATAAACTGAGCATCCTGGTGACCGTGTCGTTCTCGTATTTTGTATTCGGCGAAAAACTGAAAAAGAAGGCGGCCGCCGGTCTCGCGCTCCTGACGGCGGGGACGGTGGCCATGGCGGTCCTGTAGGGAAATATCCGGTCAGACCTTCTCCTGAGGGATCAGGTTGCTGACATAGGGCCGCTTTCCAGAGAGCACATCATCATAAAAGGACTGTTTCCAGTCGATGTAGGAGACGCTGTCTTCCAGTTCCTGTATGGAAGCCCGCAGCGCCTCCTGTTTTTTTGCCAGCATTTCTTTTCTCTGGGGGATCGTGGATTCTCCGCGGAGGCACAGATCCAGATATTCTTTCATTTCCTGAATGCTCATGCCGCATTTTTTCAGGCATACCAGATCTTTGATCCATTTCAGATTCCGCTCGTCAAAGATACGGCGGTTGTTCTTGTCTCGGCGGACGTTGGGGATCAGGCCCTCATTGCAGTAAAACTTCAGGGCCTGGTAAGTCAGGTCCGCCTCTTTGCATACTTGCATCATGGTATAGATCATCGTTTCCTCCCGAATTTGAATTTATAAAATTTTTATAGAAAAAGATCTGAAAAACTCTTGACCGGTTGTTACAACCGGAAATTATAATCGATTGTGTCAACCGATAGAAACAACCGGATTATAGCATGATCTTTCGTCCGGCGCAAGAGAAATAAAAGGAGAGATCGGATATGGTATTTTATTTTACCGGTACGGGAAACAGTCTCTATGCCGCGAAGCAGCTGGAGGAGGAGCCCGTCAGCATCCCTCAGGCGATGAAGAGGGAAGACCTGGAGTTTTCCGCGGAGGCCATCGGGATCGTGGCGCCGGTCTACGGCCATGAGGTGCCGTCCATGGTGAAGGAGTTTCTCGCGAAGGCCAGTTTCCATACGGATTACTTCTATATGGTCCTGACCTATGGAAACCGCCACGGAGGCGCGGCGGAACTGGCACAGGCCCTCTGCCGCAGCTGCGGGATCGAGCCGGCCTACATCAATGTCCTCCAGGTGGCCGACAGCTGCAATATCATCCGCAGCAATCCCAGGACTCTGGACCGCGGAGAGATCTATGAGATCCTCTGCGAGTGCATGTAGAGGGGAGCTGCCTGTGAGGAAGAAAAGGAGAGTGATCGCCGCGGCCGCAGTCCTGATCCTGCTGGCGTTGGTCTTCGCCGGGTATCAGATATACCGGCATCCGGCCATGTTCCGGGATCTGTCGGACCATTCGCTGGAGGAGGAGGACGCGGAAGCGCTCCGGGAAAGCTGGTGATCCCCTTCTGCACCAGCGGCGGGAGCGATATAGAAGAGACCATGCCCACTTTCCTGGATTCCTGCCGGGATGCGGCCGTATACGGAGAGAGGAGGATCTCCGGAACGGGGCAGATAGAAGACTGGCTGGACGGGCTGGATCTGAATTTATGATGGGAAAGGAGAGAAAGATCATGAAAAAACATAGGTATCGTTTGACGGCGGCAGTCCTCTCAGCTGTGATGGTCTTATCCCTGGCAGCCTGCGGCGGCGGCCGCGGACAGGAGACCACGGCGTCTTCGGAAACTGCCGGGACGGAAGCGGAGACTTCTCAGGAGCAGGAAACAGAGACCTCTTCGGAGATCCGGGAGACTTCTTCTCAGGAGACTTCTTCTCAGGAGGCTTCCGCTCAGGAGACTCCCGGAGCGGAGGGAGGCAGAGTCCTGGTGGCTTATTTTTCCTGGTCAGGCAACACAGAGGAGATGGCTTCCTATATCGCGGAACAGACAGGCGGAGAACTTCTGGAGATCCAGCCGGAGACTCCTTATCCCACGGACTATGATGAGTGCGGAGATGTGGCCCTGGCGGAACGGGACAACAATGAGCGGCCGGCCATTGCGAATCTTCCGGATTCCCTGGAAGGATACGATACGGTCCTGATCGGTTATCCCATCTGGTGGCCCCATGATCATCGGCACTTTTTTGGAGAGCTATGATCTGACGGGAGTGGAGGTCTATCCCTTTACCCAGTCCGCGTCCATGGATACGGAGCAGTTCGCGAATTCCATCGATTTTGTCCGGGGGAGCGTGGCAGGAGCCAATGTCCACGACGGACTGTTTGCGAGACCTTCCGATACAGAGAGCATTGACGCGTATCTGTCGGAAAATGGTCTTGCCGGATGAGACGGATTTAACATTTCTTAAACAATTTAACAGCAATTCCAAAACACAGCGGCCTTATATTGGATCCATCAAATGGATGGAGGCTGTTGAATATGAAGAAAAAAGATCTGATCACTCTGGTCATGGGAGCGGCGGGAGGACTTCTGTTCGCGCTGGGGATGTGTATGGCGCTGCTGCCGGAATGGGGAGTCGTGGTGCCCGGTATCGCCGTGGGAGCGGCCGGCATGCTCATCCTGCTGGCCATGGTGCTGATCCGCAGGAGGATGGACGGAAAACCGGCGATCTCGATCCGCAGGAGGACTGTGGGGATCACGCTCCTTGGCGTGTCAGGCGCAGTGATCCTGGGCGTCGGGATGTGTATGAGCATGGTGTGGAGCATGATGCTCCCCGGGATCGTTGTGGGCAGCGTCGGCATCGCAGCCCTGCTGGGATTGATCCCCGCCGTCAAGGGTCTGAAAGGATAAGGAAAAAACGAAAATACAAACAAAACTTTAATATTTCTGTGCTACAATGATAAACATGGGAGGGATCATTTCATGTTTAAGATATTGGTAGTGGAGGATGACCGGGAACTGAACAAGACGGTATGCGCTTACCTGAACCAGAACGGATATGAGGCGGAAGGGTGCCTGAGCGCCGGGGAAGCCTACGATGCCATGTACGGAGGCACGCTGTTCGATCTTGTCATTTCCGATATCATGATGCCGGGTATCGACGGCTTTGAGCTGGCGGAGAACATCCGGGAGCTGGATCGGGAGATCCCCATCCTCTTCATGACGGCCAGAGACGATTTCGCGTCGAAGCGCCGCGGATTCAAGGCGGGGATCGACGACTATATGGTAAAGCCGGTGGATCTGGAAGAGCTGCTGCTGCGGATCGAGGCGCTCATGCGGCGGGCGAAGATCGCCGCCGCCAAGAGGCTGGTCATAGGAGAACTGACGCTGGACGCGGAGGAGCATACGGCGTATCTGGGTGAGGAAGAAGTCCCTCTGACGGTGCGGGAGTTCAATCTGATCTATAAGCTTTTGTCCTACCCGAAGAAGACCTTCACCCGCTCCCAGCTGATGGATGAATTCTGGGACAGCGGCTCCTCTTCCGGCCCCAGGACGGTGGATGTGTATATGACGAAGCTGCGGGATAAGTTCTCCGGCTGCCGGGATTTTGAGATCGTGACGGTCCACGGGCTGGGCTATAAGGCGGTGCTGAAATGAACGGAGGCGAAAAGACCAGGAGACGGCTGTTTTCTCTGAGGCAGTACATCATTTTTTTCCTGCTGATGGCTTTCGTCATCAGCTGCTGCATGCTCCTGTTCCTCAATACCATGGCGGAGTCCATGGGGATGAGCCTGCGGCAGGAGCACATAGAAGAAGCTGCCAAGGTCACGTTTTTGAATGTACTGCTCTTGACGCTCCTGTGTACGGTGATCGACGGCATCCGCAGGAAGTTTATGGTGGACAGGCCGGTGAAGAAGATCACAAAGGCGGCGGAGCGGATCATGAAGGGAGATTTTTCCGTGAGGGTACCTCCCCTCCATGGGATGGAATACATGAGCGGCTTCGACGTCATCGCGGATTATTTCAACAGGATGGCGGAGGAGCTGTCGGGGACGGAGACGCTGCGGACGGATTTCATCGCCAACGTGTCCCATGAGCTGAAGACGCCTCTGGCGGTGATCCACAATTACGGGACCATGCTCCAGCAGAAGGATCTTCCGGAGGAAAAGAGGCTGGAATATGCCGGAGCCGTCACGGAGACTTCCCGCCGCCTGGCGGATCTGATCACCAATATCCTGAGGCTGAACAAGCTGGAGAACCAGCAGATCTATCCGGATTCCCATGTCTATGATCTGGGAGAGCAGCTGTGCGGCTGCCTTCTGTCCTTTGAGACGGCGTGGGAAGAAAAAGAGCTGGAGATCGATACGGACATCGAGGAAGGCATCCTGGCGGAGGCGGACGAAGAACTGCTCTCTCTTGTCTGGAACAACTTGTTTTCCAACGCGGTCAAATTTACCGGACCGGGGGGCAGGATCTCTCTGTCCCTGAAGGGAGACGGGGACTATGCCATTGTCCAGGTGTCCGATACGGGCTGCGGGATCCCTCCGGAGGCCGGACGGCATATATTTGAGAGGTTTTATCAGGGAGATACTTCCCACGCCTCCCAGGGGAACGGCCTGGGGCTGGCTCTTGTGAAGAGGGTCATGGACATCGTGGGCGGAGAGATCTCCGTGGTCAGTCAGGTGGGAGAAGGCAGCAGCTTTACGGTGAAGCTCAGGAGAGTGCGAGATGAAAAGATGGAAAAAGATCCTGCATAAGCTGCTGTTTCCGGGAAAGGCCGTGGTGCTGCTGAGCGTGCCATTGGCGGCTGCCTTGCTGGCATACACCTTCCTGCGGGCAGGAGAGGACAGTCCGGCAGCCTATGTCTCCTATGTGGTCTCCGCCTACTCGCTGACCGTGGTCTGCGCTTCCGTTTCCGGGGCGGTGAAGAAGGGAAGCCAGTGGGCCTCCGGGAACCGGTATATCAGCCGCTACAGGAACGACCTGCCCTTTAAGCTGAGCTTTTCGCTCCATATATCCCTGGTCATCAACTTGTTTTACGCCGCGGTCAATGCCGGTTCCGGGATCTATTACCGGTCAGCCTGGTTTGTCTCTCTGGCCGTCTATTATATCGTCCTCTCCGTCATGCGGTTTACGCTGGCGAAGTACGTCCACAGCCGTGGTTTCGGAGAGGACCGGGAGGCGGAGTGGAGGCGCAGCAGGCTGTGCGGCATCCTGCTGATCGTCATGAATGTGGCGCTGGTGGGCGTGATCGTCCTGGTGGTGAGCAAGGACCAGGCATTCCATTACGGCGGATTTCTGATCTATGTGATGGCCATGTACGCCTTTTATACCGTCGCCATGGCGGTGGTGAATATCGTGCGGTACAGGAAAAGCGCCAGCCCGGCCATGTCGGCTGTCCTGGCGGTGAGCCTGGCTTCGGCCCTGGTCTCCATGCTGTCGCTGGAGACGGCCATGGTGACTCAGTTCTCCGCGGGAGATGAGGGGCCGTTTTTCCGGAAGGCCATGACTGCGGCCACCGGAGGAGCTGTGTGCGCTTTGATCGTGGGGACGGGGATCCTCATGATCGTCCGCTCCACAAAGGCGCTCAGAAAAGAAAAGTCAGAAGGGAAAGAGCAAGATGGAAAAGGATAATCCTAGATTTACTTACACGTATTCTGCCAGCCGGCAGGAAGAGATCCGGAGTATCAGGGAGAAGTATCTTCCCAAGGAAGAGGATAAGATGGAGCAGCTGCGCCGCCTGGATCAGAGCGCCACAAAGAAAGGAACGGTGACGGCTGTGACCGTGGGCGTCATCGGCTGTCTGCTGCTGGGTGTGGGAATGTGCTGCACCATGGTCTGGATGGGTGCTCTGTTCATCCCGGGCATCGTCATCGGCCTGGCGGGCATTGCGGCGGTGGCCGCCGCTTATCCGCTGTATCTGCGGATCACCAGGAAAGAGCGAGAACGGCTGGCGCCGCAGATCTTAAAGCTGGCGGAGGAGCTGTCGGGGCAGGAATGAAGAACAGCCGGAGGCGGCAGGCCGGATAAGAGGCTGCCGGACTCCGGCTGTATTTTGTTTCATGAAGGGCGCGGGGACCGCGCGGAAGTTACCGGGCTTGCAGGAATTTCGCGACGGCCGGCACCATCTCCTTGATGACGGTCTCCGTGGTGTTGATGCACAGGTCGAAATTCAGCTTGTCGGCCCAGGGGCGTCCTGTGTAGAATTCATAGTATTTGGCCCGTTTTTTGTCGATGCCCAGGATCTTCTGCCGCAGCTCCTTGTCCGTGAGGGATTCTGCCGCGGGCCCTTTTTCCCGGCAGCGGCGCAGCTTGCTCTCCATGTTCGCGTAGACAAAGAGGCGGAGCGGACGGCGGTCCCTCAGGACATAGTCGGCGCAGCGGCCTACGATGACGCAGTCTGACTGATCGGCCATCTCCGTGAGGATGCGGGCTTCCTCCCGGTACACGGCCATGGTCTGCTCAAAGGCCGGATTCACCGGCATATAGAAGCTGCGTCCGATGTGGATGGGGAAGGAAAAGGCGGACTGATGCTCCACCACTGCCCGCACATACTGCTGGGACAGGGCAGTCCGTCTGGAGATCTCTCCGACGATCTCCTGGTCATAGTAGGCAAAGCCCAGAGTCTCTGCCAGACGGCGGCCCAGTTCACGTCCGCCGCTTCCGAATTCCCGTCCGATGGTGATGATCTGATTCATAAAGCACCTTCCTTTCGCTGGGGCAGCCGTTTTGTGTAGCGCGTGACGGCGCATACGACATAGACTGCCGTGATAAGTTCTGTGAGGGGCATTGCCAGCCAGATGAAGCCAGCCCCGGCGGCTGCCGGGAGCAGGAGGATCAAAAGCCCGCTGATCACAAGTCCTCTGGAGATGGAGACTATGAAGGCAGCCTGAGGCTTCATGATGGACTGGAAATAATAGGTAGAAAAAATATTGAGAGGAAGCAGCAGGAAGGAGAGTCCGTAGCACCGGATGATGCCCGGAGCGATCTCCAGCACTGCTTCCGTAGGGCTCATAAAAATATGGATGAAGGCATTGGGAGCCGCCAGGCACAGGACGGTCCAGACAATGCCGAAAAAGGCCGTGGTGGCCAGGGCGTACTGCAGGGTACGGCGGATGCGTCCCGCGTTTCCCGCTCCGAAGTTGGTGGAGAAGATGGGCTGGGAGGCCTGGCCGACGCTGTAGGCGCAGCACTGCACGAAGGTACTGATATTGACGATGACGCCGTACACGGAGAGGGCGTTTGTTCCCAGGCAGGCCATGATCTGCCGGTTGAACAGGATCGTCAGGATGCCCATGGCGATGTCGATGAAAAAGGTGGAAAAGCCCGTTACGGAGATTTCCCTCAGTTTTCCGAGGAGGCCGGAGGGGCGGACCAGGCGCAGGGTGTTCTTCTTGGTGAAAAAGTGGGACAGCATCACCAATATGGAGATGACAGAGCCCACGGCCGTGGCCAGTCCGGCGCCGAAGGCGCCCATATCGCAGGTAAAGACAAAGAAATAGTCGCCGAAGATATTGAAGATCCCTCCCGCCAGAACTCCTGCCGTGGCGAGGCCGGGATGTCCGTCGTTGCGCAGGTAGGCCGCCAGGGTCTGGGTGAACAGGAAGCAGGGGACCACGAATTTAATGGGACGGACGTATTCTCTGGCCAGGGAGAGGGTCTCTTCGCCGGCTCCGAAGAATGTGAGCAGCTGTCTGTCAAAGACCGCGATCACGATCCAGGCTGCCAGAGCCAGGACCACAGAGCCGATGATGGAGGCCGTGAAGTATTCGTTGGATCTTTTTTCCTGGCCGCCGGCCCTTCCGCGGATGGTGCTGAAGAGGACGGAACCGCCGATCCCCATTAGGAGTCCCAGGCTGTAGATGATGTTCCAGATGGGCGCCACCACGGCCAGGGCCGCGGCGCCGTCGGGACCGTGGTACTGGCCCACCATGGCCATATCTACGATGGAATAGATGGAAGTGATCAGGGCGCTTCCAAAGGCCGCGGCCAGATATTTGAAGTAGAGAGTTTTGATCTTGCCGTTCAACAGATCCATTTTTTGTTTCCTCCTTTATATGGGATAGCTCCAGGCAGCGCAAAACAAAAGAAAAGCCGGATAAAGAACAGACATCTCAGTCCGTGCCTTTATCCAGCTTATCATTTCCGCCGAATGATTCGCCCTCCGGGCAAGTAGTATCATCCTAGCATATTTTAGAGACTGCGTCAAGCGGAATGGGACGCGTAAACCGTTGGATTATAACAGGAAAACAAAAAGGAACTTCTGCATGGGCCGGGATTTTTTTATAATGAGGACAATGAGGAGTTTTGTGCCCGGACAGAGACTTAAAGGAGGATGAGGGCATTGCATCAGGATAAAGCGTGGGAGGTCCTGGAACAGGTCGGTCAGGTGATCCTGGGAAAGGATGAAAAGATACGGGAAATGTTTTTGGCGTTTTTGGCCGGAGGCCATATCCTGCTGGAGGATATTCCCGGAGTCGGAAAGACGACGCTGGCCCTGGCTTTTTCCAGGGCCATGGGGCTGGACTACAGGCGGGTGCAGTTTACGCCGGATGTGCTGCCGTCGGACCTGACCGGTTTTTCCGTTTACCGCAGGGAAGAGGAGAAGTTCGTTTATCAGCCGGGAAGTGTTTTCTGCAACCTTCTGCTGGCGGACGAGCTGAACAGGACTTCTCCCAAGACCCAGTCGGCTCTTCTGGAGGTCATGGAGGAGAGGCGCTGCACGGTGGACGGCGTCACCAGAGAGCTGCCGGTCCCCTTTTTCGTGGCGGCCACTCAGAATCCTTACGGAAACGCGGGGACACAGCCTCTGCCGGAGGCCCAGGTGGACCGGTTCATGATCTCTCTTTCCATCGGGTATCCGGATTTTGACAGCGAGCTGGAATTGGCTCTGTCGGCCCGGGCCGGTCATCACGCGGACCAGGTGGAGACTGTGCTGGACAGGAAGGAACTGCTAAAGCTGCAGAAAGAGGTGCGGGAAGTCTATATCAGCAGGACGGTGGGACGCTATCTGCTGGAACTGGTCACGGCCACCAGAGAGCAGCCGTATCTGGAGCGGGGAGCCGGCCCCAGGGCCACCATAGCTCTGTCCGGGATGGCCAAGGCGGCGGCCTGGCTGGACGGAAGGGACTATGTGGTCCCGGGAGATGTGGAAGAGCAGTTTCCCTATGTGATCTCCCACCGGGTGACGGCCGCGGCGGCGGCCAGGATGGATGGCCTGGACAAAGAAGAGATCATAAGGGGAATTTTGAAGACGGTCAAAAAACCGTCGCCGGGGGAGGAAAGCAGATGAGGAAGTTTGCTTTTCTCCTTTTTACGCTTTTTTTGTTTTATGGAGCCGCCATGTTCCGGTATCTGCCCCTTTGTATACTGGCGGCCATGCAGCTTTTCCTGCTCTTTTTGATGGCGTGCCAGGCCCATTTTTGCAGGAGGCGGCTGACCGTCTCTTTTTCCAGAGAAACGGAAGAAGCCTTCCGGAAGGAAACGGGCAGCTTCCGGGTGACGGTGGAAAACAGGAGCCGGATCCCGGTGCGGTTCCAGCTGCGGATGCGGGCCGGGGATCAGAAAGGACAGCGGTTTTACGGTCTGGCGGAACCGGGGGAGAGCCAAGTCTCCTTTGTCTTCAAGCCTCTCCACTGCGGCTTTGCCAAGCTGCAGATCCGGAAGCTGTATCTGTATCCGGCCGTGCCGGTCTGGCCGGTGAAGAAGAAAACGGCGGCGGCCATGAGGACAGTGGTCTTTCCCGGAGAGAAGAGCCTTAAGATCCTTCTCGGGGATCCGTCCTCCGGACAGCGGCAGGAGGAAACGGAGGCGTTTCTGTCCCGCCGGGGAACGAACCTGGAGGAGGTGCGGCAGATCCGGGAGTACCGGGACGGAGATCCCCTGCGCCATATCCACTGGAAGCTGAGCGCAAGGGCAGACCAGCTTCTCCTGAAGGAGTATGAGGACAGGCCGGAGCCCTTCCGGAAGGTGCTTTTGGATCTTTCGGGCCTTGGGGAAGGGCCGGGAGAGGAGAGGGACCGCTATTTTGAGACGCTGTCGGCCCTGCTTTTGGGACTTTTGGCCTGCGGGCTCCGTCTCCGGGTATGCTGGACGGATGGAGAGGACCGAAGACGGCAGGCGGAGGTCACAGAGAGGGATCACAGGAAAGAGCTTTTCTGGAGGCTGTACCGGGACCTTTTGGAGGGCTGTCCCCGGAACGCTGCGGAGCCGGAAGAGGATTTTTTTCTGGGAAAGGATATGAGCCTGTATTTCAACGGACGCCTTGTCTTCCTGTTTTCGCGGGAGGACTGGGAGCAGGAGCTGGAGACGGGAGTCGTTGTCATTTCATAACATAAGGAGGCGGATATGGGGCTGTTATATTTGCTGGAGATCGCAGCGCTCCTGGCGGGAGTGCTGTTTGGGAGACGTCTGGGCATCCTGGCTTTCGTGCTCCTGGCCCTGGTCCATATTGTCCTGTGGGTCTTCTGGAGATCCAGACCGGAGGCCGGCGGAAGGGAAAACAGTCTTTGGGCCGGGGCAGCGGTCTTTTTGTCCTTTTCCCTGGCTTTTGTGCTGGTTTCGGTCCGTCCGTCGGCTTTTTACCAGATGGTGTATCAGGCGGAGGGGAGCATCTATCGGCTCTTTGACCGGCTCTCCGGGCAGGCGGACGATACGGAATCAGGGGGAACGGTCAGCCGGGGGAACAATTACCGGACCGGAGAAGTACAGCTTTATCTGACGGAATGGGACCGGCCCACGGAGGATCTGTATCTGAAAGGGTTCGTGGGAGGAGAATATCTGGGAAATAACTGGGAAGAGGCAGATGAGGAAGCGGATATCGACTTGGTGGCCGCGCGCTATCACTGGGAAGAGTGGCGCTCCTGGATGATCTGGATGTATGAGCAGATGTATTTCATCATGAACGAGACCAGTCTGGCGGAGGCGGATCCGGAAGAGGAACAGCAGTCCAGGTGGGTGATGATCCGCAATGCGGACAGCAGCTACGACACGCTCTATATCCCCTACTACGCCTCGCACCAGAATCAGTGGCTGCTCTACCGCAGGAATATCCCGGCCAATGGATACGGATATGAATATTTTGAACAGGAGGATATGCAGATCGACTGGGGGCTTCTGGACTTTATGGGAGAGGCGGGGACCTGGTACCGGGAGCTGCGGGACGGATATGAGGAAGTGGTGCGGGAGGTCTATACCCAGGTGCCGCGGGAGCAGCTTCCCAGACTGGCGGCCCTGGTGGAGGAGAATCCTCTGGAGGGACTGGATGAGATCACCAGCTTCATCTTATATACCTTGAGCTCCAGGGCTTCCTACACGCTCACGCCGGGATGGGCGCCGGTCAATGAGGACGTCGTGGAGTATTTTCTCTTTGAGAGCGGACAGGGATACTGCCAGCACTACGCGGCCGCGGCCGCGCTGATGTACAGAATGTACGGGATTCCGGCTAGGTACGTTTCCGGATACCGGGTGGAGCCGTCGGCTTTTGAACAGACGGACAACGGGCGGTGGGCGGCGGAGGTGACCGATGAGTCTGCCCATGCCTGGGTGGAGATCTTTCTGCCGGAGTACGGCTGGACGCCGGTGGAGGTGACGCCTGCCGCCGACGGGTCCATGACGGCCTCTTTTCCGGGCTATGACAGTTCCAGTATGGACGGGATCCTGGCGGGGCTGGATCTGGAGCTGCCCGCGGCCAGCGGGACAGCCGGGACAGTCCAGGAAGACCAGTGGGACGGGTTCCAGCTGTCCCTGGACTGGAGCGTGAGCCGGGAGGCTTTATGGGTCCTGGCGGCCTGCCTGGTCTATACCCTTCTCCTGCTCCCCTTCTTTTTCGGCTGCCGCCGCCTGCGGAGGAGAGACAGGCTTATGCGGGCCGGATGCAGGGCCGTCTTTGCCAGGTGGATCCGGATGCTCCACTTCGGCGGCTGCCTGGAGGGATGGGACGGGACGGAAAAGGACTTCGCCGGGGCGCTTTCCGGGGAGCTTCCCGGCGTCAGTCCCGGCAGGATCCGGATGGTCCAGGAGATCGTAAACGCCGCCGCCTTCGGCCCGTCTCCGGCGACGGAAGAGGAGGAGGCGGCGGTGGTGAGCATCTATTTCCAATGCGCCGGAGAGCTGGAGAAAAAGATGGGACCGGTCCGGAGACTCATATTCCGCTATTGGAAGGGATTTTGATGATCCTGTATATATTGAGAAGGGGCTGTTGCATCAATGATTAGTAAATCATAGGTGCGGCAGTCTCTTTTTGTCTTTTAGAGGGTAAAATCTTCGTCTCATTTAT
>CAJFUL010000077.1 GCA_904420245.1 Candidatus Paralachnospira avium | reverse complement strand
GTTTGCGCACATAGTCATCCGGCACCTGGGACAGGAAGGAGTTGGTCACTTCCAGATAGTAGCCGAAGACTTTATTGTACTTGATCCGCAGGTTCTTGATGCCGGTCCTTTCCCGCTCCCTGGCCTCCAGTTCCATGAGCCAGGTCTTTCCCTCGGTCTTGGCGTGCTTCAGCCGGTCCGCTTCCTCGTTGTATCCCTCCTTGATGATGCCGCCCTCCCGCACATTGATGGGCGGTTCTTCCACGATGGCCCTTTCGATGAGATCCGCCAGATCCTCCAAAGGATCCAGCTCCTCCAGAAGCGACGCCAGCAGAGGAGCTTTCAGCTCCTCCAAAAGCTTCCGGATATGGGGAAGCATCTGGAGAGAATTTTTAAAGGCGATCAGATCCCTGGGGTTGGCCGTCTGATAAGAGATGCGCCCCATGAGCCGTTCCAGGTCGTAAATGGGATTTAAGTACTCGATCAGCTCTTCCCTGGTGATATACTGGCTGTTTAACTCTTCTATGGCGTCCTGGCGCCGCAGGATCTCCGCCTTCTCGATCAGGGGCTGTTCGATGAAGCTGCGCAGCAGTCTGGCTCCCATGGCCGTCCTGGTCTTGTCCAGGACCCACAGAAGGGACCCCTTCTTCTGTTTTTCCCTGAGGGTCTCCAGAAGCTCCAGATTCCTCCTGGTGGAGGTGTCGATGATCATGTATTTTCCGGAACGATAGGGAACGATCTTGGTGATATGGTCCAGGGAATTTTTCTGGGTGTCCAGCAGATATTCCAGAGCGGCGCCGGCGGCCACCTGGCCGATCCTGTAATCTCCGAGGCCCAGTCCCTCCAGGGTCCCCACATGGAAATGGCGCTTCAGGGTATCTTCGCAGACATCCCCGTCAAAGTAGTGGTTATCCAGGGGAGAGATCATAAAATTCAGCCGGAGCCTGATCTCCTCCAGATCAACCCCCGACATATAAAAAGCCTCGTTGCAGATGATCTCCGAGGGCATATATTTATAGAGCTCGTCCAGCAGGGCCCGGATGGAGGAGACCTCCGTCACCAGGAATTCTCCCGTGGTGACGTCGGTGACGGCGATCCCAAAGGATTTGGCCAGATAGACGATGCACATCAGATAGTTGTTCTTGGTCTCGTCCAGGGCCTGGCTGTCTAAGAGCGTCCCCGGCGTCACGATCCTGGTGACCTCCCGCTTCACCAGCCCCTTGGCAAGCTTCGGGTCCTCCATCTGTTCCGCGATGGCCACTTTGTAGCCCTTCTGGACCAGCCGGCTAAGGTAATTGTCCAGAGCATGATAAGGGACCCCGCACATGGGGGCCCGCTCCGGCAGGCCGCATTCCTTTCCCGTCAGCGTCAGCTCCAGTTCCTTGGAAACGGTCTTTGCGTCCTCAAAAAACATTTCATAGAAATCGCCCAGCCGGTAAAACAGGATACAGTCCGGATACTGGCTCTTGGTCTCCATGTAATGCTGCATCATTGGTGATAATTGTGCTGCCACGATAAAACCTCTCTGTTCTGTAAGTTCACCCTTTGTAGTATGCGATGGCATTGAAGATCGGATAATCCGTAAAAAACTCGGTCAGAGTGGGCCTCTCCGTGGAAGCGGGGTCATGTATGACGAAATCTCCCGTCCCGAAGCTGCTCCCGCCGCCCTGGTAGCCCACCACCAGGACCCAGTGCTGCCCGCCTCCGTCGTTCTTTCCGCCCACCAGGACGGGAACGCCCTCTGTCAGCTTTTGATAGATCACATCCAGATAATCGCTGTCGTAGTATTTTTCATAGACTTTGGGGAAGCCCAGCATCCCCTCTTCGTTGTAATAGAGCCGCTCCACCATTCCGTCCGGCGTGGTGACGGCCCCCTCCAGATAGGTGTAGGCCATGGCCAGACAAGTGGTGGTGCAGCCGGCGCTCTCCACCGTCTCGTAGCTGTCCCCCAGGGAGATGCTCCCCCACCTGGCATCGTACTGCTTATAGTCCACCACATTGAGATAGATCCGTCCGTCGGAGGGCACGGCATCCGAAAGCTCCTCCCGCAGGCAGTAGCCCTCCAGGATCTCGTCGGAATGTGCTTTTTTGGCAAGGATCCGGACATAGCCGGAATCTTCCTTCCAGAAGGCCTGCACCTGGTCACCGTAGGAGAGCTGCCCCACCAGTTCCGATGTGCTGGAGGGAGCGCTCCGGACATTGAGGATCCCGAAATAGCTGCAGTACATGGTATCCCCGTTTTTCAGGCGCTCATAGGTGAGCTTGTCCTCTTCGGAAGCCCCGTAGACTGCCGCGGCAGAGCGGCCGGAGGAGGGATAGACCTGGTCAAAGCGGATCCTGGCGCATCCTGCCCACAAAAGCCCTGCCACCAGCAGGCCGTAGCAGGCTATGGCTCCGCCGCGCAGGAGCCGTTCCCGGTTTTCCTTTACATACGCCAGAATCTGCTCTTTCATCCCCTCTTAAACCCTTTCTCCCATATAGTAGAATCCCTTGGATTCCAAAAGCTTTACGGGAAGGATCTTCCCGATATCTTCTCCCGTCCCCGGGAAGTGCACCATGATATTGTTGCTGAGGCGCCCGGTCACCAGGGCAGGATCGTGGGTGTCCATCCCCTCCACCAAAGCGTCCAGGGTCTTTCCCACGTCTTTTTTGCACCGTTCGGCCGAGATCTTCTGCACTTCCTTTAGGAGCCTGTCGAACCGGTCCTTGACCACCGGTTCCGGCACCTGGTCTTCCATGGCGGCGGCAGGCGTGCCGGTCCGCTTGGAATAGATAAAAGTGAAGGCGCTGTCGTAGCGCACCTTCCGCACCACGTCCAGGGTCTCCTGAAAATCCTCTTCCGTCTCGCCGGGAAATCCTACGATGATGTCCGTGGTCAGGGACAGATCCGGGATCTCTTTCTGGATCTTCGCCGCCAGGGCCAGATACTGTTCTTTGTCATAGACCCGGTTCATGGCTTTTAAGATCCTGGAGCTTCCCGACTGGAGGGGAAGATGGAGATGCCGGCAGATCTTGGGACAGTCCCGCATGACGGCGATCAGCTCATCGGAGAGATCCTTGGGATGGGAGGTCATGAACCGGATGCGCTCAATGCCGGGGACCTTGGCCGCCTCCTCCAGGAGGTTCGCGAAGCTCATGGGCCGGGCCAGGGTCTTTCCATAGGAATTCACATTCTGCCCCAGGAGCATGACCTCTTTCACGCCGTCCTCTGCCAGCGCATGGAGCTCCCGGAGGATATCCTCCGGTTCCCGGCTCCTCTCCCGCCCTCTCACATAAGGAACGATGCAGTAGCTGCAGAAATTGTTGCAGCCGTACATGATATTGACGCCGCATTTGAAGGGATATTTCCGCTGGGAGGGAAGGTCCTCCACGATCTTGTCCGTCCCCTGCCAGATGTCGATGACCATATGGCCTTCCGTCATCTGCCGGTAGAGCAGTTCCGCCAGCTTGTATATATTGTGGGTCCCGAAGACAAGGTCCACGAACCGGTAGCTCTTCCGGATCCGCTCCACCACCGCAGGCTCCTGCATCATGCAGCCGCACAGCGCGATGCGCATCCTGGGATTTTTCTGCTTCAGGCTGTTCAGATACCCCAGCCGGCCGTAGACTCTCTGATTGGCATTGTCCCGGACCGTACAGGTATTGTACAGGACAAAATCAGAGGCCTCGCTGTCGGAAGCCTGAAAACCTGCTTCCTCCAGGATGCCCAGGAGCTTTTCCGAATCTTTGGCATTCATCTGGCAGCCGAATGTCTGGATACAGGCCGTCAGGGGATGGCCGTACTCCCGGCTCTTCTCCCGTACCAGCTCCCGGAGGAGCCCCATGAAATACTGCTGCCTTTCAGGCTCTTCTTCCGGAGCCCGTTTCATATTGTCGGTATATACTTGATCTTCCACTGTTTTCCGCCTTTCTTGGTCCATCTTATTATACCTGAACCCCCCTGAAAAATCAACAAACAAAGTATGGACGGCCGCTCCGAATCCGTATATAATGAATAAGTATATGAATACTTCAGGAGGTAAGATCAATGGAAAAGCGTGAATTTGGAAAATCCGGGCTGATGGGTTCCGTCATCGGCCTTGGTACCTTCGCCATGGGCGGCGGCCATTGGTGGGGGGAGTTTGACGAGGATCTGGCAGTGGAGACCATCACCCGCCTCCCCGAGGCCGGGATCAACACCTTGGATACCGCTCCCATTTACGGCCTGGGCCGCAGCGAGGAGATCGTGGGACGGGCTCTCAAGAAAATGAAGAGGGAAGACATCATCATCACCACCAAGTGCGGAAACTGGTGGCACGATGTGAGGGGTTCCAGGATCCCCAGACTGATGTATGACGTCCCCATGTTCAAGGCTCTGGACCGCAGCACCATCAAGGCGGAATGTGATATGAGCTTAAAGCGCCTCGGCGTAGATTACATCGACCTGTACTAC
>CAJFUL010000076.1 GCA_904420245.1 Candidatus Paralachnospira avium | reverse complement strand
TTGTTCTGGTCCATGAACTGGGACAGCTGGGAGCTTCCGAAGAACTCCTTCACAGCCGCCGTCACCGGTTTGATATTGATCAGGGACTGGGGCGTGATGCCCTCGATGTCCTGGGTCGTCATACGCTCTCGGACCACCCTCTCCATCCTGGAAAGGCCGATCCTGTACTGGTTCTGGAGGAGCTCGCCCACGGCGCGGATCCGGCGGTTGCCCAGATGGTCGATGTCGTCGTCGTTTCCGCTGCCCTCTTCCAGATGCATATTATAATTGATGGAAGCGATGATATCTTCCTTCGTGATATGTTTGGGGACCAGATCGTGGGCAGCCTTGTGGATGGCTTCCTTCAGATCCTCCTCGGAAGCTTCCCTGTACTCCTCCAGGATCGGCTTCAGCACCGGATAAAAGACGGCCTCCGTGATGCCGGCTTCCTTGGGATCGAAGTCCACATACTTGGAAAGATCCACCATCATATTGGAGAGGACCTTCACCTTCCTGGTCTCCCCTTCGATAAATACATAAGGGACAGCCGCATCCTGGAGTTCTACGGCGAGGGTCTTGGAAACCTTCGTCCCCGCCTCCGCCAGGATCTCGCCCGTTTCCTGATCCACCACGTCCTCTGCCAGGATATGGCCGGCGATCCTGTTCTTGAAATGCAGCTTCTTATTGAATTTATAACGGCCCACTCTGGCCAGATCGTACCGCCTGGGGTCGAAGAACATGCTGTTTAAGAGGCTCTCGGCGCTGTCCACGGAAAGGGGCTCGCCGGGACGGATCTTCTTATACAGCTCCAGCAGACCATCCTCATAATTCTCAGAGACATCCTTCAGGATGCTGGCCTCGATCTTGGGCTCGTCGCCGAAGAGCTCCCGGATCTCAGCGTTGGTGCCAATGCCGAGGGCACGGATCAGCACCGTGACCGGCACCTTCCTGGTGCGGTCCACACGGGCGAAGAACACGTCGTTGGAATCGGTCTCATACTCCAGCCATGCGCCCCGGTTGGGGATCACGGTACAGGAATAGAGGGTCTTTCCCACCTTATCGTGGGCGATCCCGTAATAGATGCCGGGGGAACGGACAAGCTGGCTGACAATGACACGCTCCGCGCCATTGATCACAAAAGAACCTGTATCCGTCATAAGGGGGAGATCGCCCATGAAGATCTCATGCTCGCTGATCTCATCCGTTTCCTTATTAATAAGCCGCACCCGTACTTTGAGAGGCGCCGCGTAGGTAGCGTCCCGCTCTTTGCACTCCTCGATGGTGTACTTGGTATCGTCCTTGCATAAGGTAAATCCCACGAACTCCAGGCTCAGATGTCCGGCGAAGTCGGCGATGGGAGAGATGTCTTCCAAAACCTCCTTCAGGCCCTCGTCAAGAAACCACTGGTAGGAATCCTTCTGGATCTCAATCAGGTTCGGCATCTGGAGAACTTCCTTCTGTCTGGAATAGCTCATCCTCATGCCTTTTCCGGCTTTCACCGGACGTATTCTGCAATTTGCCATTGACGTTTCACCCCTGTTTTCTTTATAATCAACTACAAGTACTTGCTTTGCATTCCAGGCCTCAGGGCACATGAGACCACAATAGTGCACATTCCATCTTATCATTTCCAAGTCAAGCTGTCAATTCATTTTTTTCTTATATTTACCATTTTTTACCGGATTTATACGGTTTTCCCAGTTTATCCGCTTGCAACTTGTCCTAAATAATGGTATAATGCAGAGTGCTCGAAAAAATTTCAGGAGGTACTCCTATGCCTTTATGGTTGACGATCATACTGATCATCCTGGCTGTCGTCCTGGCTGTCCTGATCATCCTCTACTTTGTGGGGAGCAAGCTCCAGAAGCGTCAGGCCCAGCAGCAGGCTCTTATGGAATCCATGGCCCAGACGGTGTCCATGCTGGTCATTGATAAGAAACGGCTCCGGCTCCGGGATGCCGGTTTTCCGAAGATGGTATATGAACAGACGCCCAAGTATCTGAGGCGGGCCAAGGTCCCTGTGGTGAAGGCCAAGGTCGGTCCCAAGATCATGACCCTGATGTGCGACGAACGGGCCTTCGCGGTCCTTCCTGTGAAGCAGGAGGCGAAGGTGGTGGTCAGCGGCATCTACATAACCGCCGTCAAGAGCGTCCGCGGCTCCATCGTGGCTCCGCCGCCGAAGAAGAAAGGCCTGCGGGCCCGGTTCCGGAAAAAGGACAAGGCGGATAAGAAATCCAAGTAATCTTCTACAGAATCTATAAAGCGCCTGAAAGGCTATATATTTTCTTTGTTTTCTGATTCAAAACAAAGAGATATATAGCCTTTTCATTTGCCCCAACAGAAAGGAACATCCCATGAACACGCAGAACACCAATCCCCTGGGAAGCCGTCCCATGCTTCCCCTCATCGTCCGGATGGCAGTCCCGCCCATGTTTTCCATGCTGCTCCAATCCCTCTACAACATCGTGGACAGCATCTTTGTCGCCCGTCTGAGCAGCGGCGCTCTCCAGGCCGTCTCCATCATCTATCCCATCCAGAACTTGTCCCTGGCCCTGGCCGTGGGCGCCGGCGTCGGCATCAATTCCTATATCGCCCGGAATATGGGCGCCGGACGGGAGGAGGCGGCCAAGGACGCTCCCGCCGTCAGCATGGTGCTGACCGCCGTCCACTATATCCTGCTGGCCTCCGTCTCCTGCCTGTGCATCCCCGCCTTCGTCCGGATGTTCACCGGCGACCCGGCCATCCAGTCCATGTGCCGCTCCTACGGATATATCGTCATGGCCTTCTCCTTCGGCCAGCTCTTCCACATCAACGCGGAGAAGCTGCTGCAGGCCACAGGCCATATGACGGCGCCCCTGGTGCTGGTGCTCATCGGCTGTCTCATCAATGTGGTCCTGGATCCCATCATGATCTTCGGCCTCTTCGGCTTCCCGGCCATGGGCGTGGCCGGCGCCGCCGCCGCCACCGTCATCGGACAGATCATATCCGGCGCCATCGGCACCTGGCTCATCGCCAGAGGAACGTGCGGGCTTCCCCTGCGCCGCTTCCGCCGCTCCATGATCTCCAGGCAGGTGCTCAGACAGATCTACGGAGTGGCCATCCCCTCCTCCATGATCATGGCCCTTCCCTCCGTGCTGGTGGCCGGCCTCAACAGGATCCTGGCCGGCTTCTCGGAAATGGCCGTCACGGTGTTCGGCGTCTATTATAAGCTCCAGACCTTCGTCTATATGCCCGTCAACGGACTGGTGCAGGGCATCCGCCCCATCATCGCCTTCAACTACGGCGCCGGGGACCTGGAGCGGGAAAAAGCTTCCATCCGGATCTCCCTGACCATTTCCGCGGTCATCATGGCCGCCGGCGCCCTGCTGTCCCAGGTGATCCCCGTTCCGGTGCTCCGGATCTTCAATTCCGATCCGGAGATGCTGGCCATGGGAGAGACGGCCCTGCGCATCATCAGCATCGGATTCGTCCCCTCGGCCCTGAGCCTCATCGTCTCCGCCTTCTTTGAATCCATCGGGAAGGGACTGCCCAGCCTCAGCGTCACTCTGCTCCGGCAGCTGATCCTGGTGCTTCCCCTGGCCTTCCTCTTCTCCCGCTCCTTCGCCCTGGCGGGAGTGTGGGCCGCCCTCCCCGTTTCGGAGCTGCTCACCGCGGCGTACACTGCGGCCGCTCTCGTCCGGGAGCTGAGACGCCAAAAGCGCCCCTCCGCGTCCCTGGACTAGAGGCGTCCTTCCCCTTCCCTCTCCCGCACCGGTTCCATGAGCCGGCAGGAGAGGCTGTGGGGACAGTTCCCATACGCGCAGTCCGCGCTGAGGAGCGCCCCTTCCTCATCAAACTCGCAGAGCACCGTCCTGGTCTCGTTCAAAGCCTTGCAGAACCCGCTGTAAAACACTTCTTCCGGATCCATCTGCCCGATCCCTCCTTCCTTTGTCTGAGCCATTATATCACAGACGGATACCCGTTGCCACCGTCTCCAATATCTGTTATGATGATGTCCAGAGAATGTTCCCGCTTCTCATGGCGCCGGTTCTGGAGAGGCCGCCGCGGGAACAGAGCAGAACGACTGGAAAGGATGATGGATATGGAATACGGACTGATCGGAGAAAAGCTGGGGCACAGCTATTCCAAGCTGATCCACGAAAAACTGGCGGACTACACTTATGACCTGATCCCCCTCTCCCGGGAGGAGTTTCCGGTATTTATGGAAAAAAGAGACTTTAAAGCCATCAATGTGACGATCCCCTACAAAAAAGACGTGATCCCCTATCTGGACAGGCTGGACGGATCCGCCGCCGCCATCGGGGCCGTCAACACCATCGTCAATAAGAACGGACTCCTCACCGGCCACAATACGGACTTTTCCGGCTTTGCGTACATGGTCCGCTCCTGCAGCGTCTCCGTGGCCGGAAGGAAGGTCCTGGTGCTGGGGACCGGAGGAGCCTCCGCCGCCGTCCTGGCCGTCTTAAAGGAGATGGGCGCCGGGGAGATCCTCACGGTGAGCCGCACCGGGAAAGACGGCGCCGTCACCTATGAAGAGTGCGCCCGCCTCCACACCGACGGAGAGATCATCGTCAACACCACCCCCGTGGGCATGTACCCCCATGTCGATGCTTCTCCCCTGGACCTGACTCCTTTCCGGAACTGCCAGGCCGTGCTGGACATCATCTACAATCCCGGAGAGACAAAGCTCACCGCCCAGGCAAAAGCCCTGGGGATGAAGACAGCCACCGGCCTTTCCATGCTGGTGGCCCAGGCCAAATACGCCTGCGAGTTCTTTCTGGAGACCAGCATCGACGACGGCGTGATCCCCGTCATCACAAGACAGATCGCGGATACCATGTATGGGAGGGAAGAAAATTGAAACCGCTGAAGATCCGAGACATCACCCTGGGAGAGGGCTCTCCCAAGATCTGCATCCCCATCACCGGCCGCACGGAAGAAGAGATCCTGGAGACGGCCGGGCGCATCTCGGGCCTCTCCTTCCATATGGCGGAGTGGAGGGCCGACTACTTCCGGGAAGCCTCCGATCCCGGACGCGTCCGTCACATCCTGGCAGAGCTCAAGAATCTGCTGCCGGACCGCCTGCTCCTCTTCACCTTCCGCAGCTTTGAGGAGGGCGGAGAGACTCCCGCGGACCGGGAAGCGTATCTGGACATCTGCCGCCTGGCTGCCGGAACCGGCCTTTCCGACCTTCTGGATCTGGAGCTGTTCACCGCAGGCGCGGATCTGGCCCCCATCATGGAAACGGCCCGCCTCCATGGCACCCGCGTGATCCTCTCCAACCACGACTTTGAAAAGACCCCGCCCAGAGAAGAGCTCCTCTGCCGTCTCTCCCTGATGGAAGAGGCCGGCTGTGACATCGCCAAGATCGCGGCCATGCCCCGCTGCCCCATGGACGTGCTCACCATGATGGAAGCCACCTGCCTGGCCTCGGAGACCCTCTCCTGTCCGGTCATCACCATGTCCATGGGAGAACTGGGGGCCGTCAGCCGCGTGAGCGGCCGCCTCACCGGCTCCTGCCTCACCTTCGGGACTGCCGGGGAGGCTTCCGCGCCGGGCCAGCTGCCCGCCGGAAAGCTGCGGGAGATCCTGGAGATCCTATAGCCGCAAATGTCTGAACACCGGCATCTATAAGGCCGCGGAAGCTCCCTGCTCCCGCGGCCCTGTTTTTAACCTTCCTTGTGCTCCCAGCTGAATCCCGGATTCTGCACGATGTATTTCCCACCCGAGATCTCAATATCCACGCCGGTCATGTACCCGCAGGCATCCGACGCCATAAAGACGATGGGCTTGGCCAGATCCTCCGGCTCTCCCAGTCTCTTCAGCGCCACATTCTGGGTATACAGCTCCCGGTTCTCCGATATGGACACCCTGGAGATCTCCGTCTGGATCATGCCGGGGATATACCCCAGCACCCGGATGCCGTAAGGGGCGAAATTGGCTGCGAAAGTCTTGGTGAAGCTGGAGACCCCCGACTTTGCCGCCGCGTAGACAGCGCCCTCCGTGTGGGGGATCCTGGAGGCAAAGGAGGAGGCGTTGATGATGACGCCGCCCCTTCCCTGGGCGATCATATGGCGTCCGGCGATGCGGCAGCCTTCAAAGACTCCGGCCAGATCGATGTTCATGACCGCGTCGTACTCTTCCCTGGTGAATTCCAGGACAGGGCGGTTGATGGCGATGCCGGCATTGTTGATCCACACGTCGATGCCGCCATGCTTCTTCGCCGCCTCGTCCGCCATGGCCGCCAGGCTCTCCCCATCGGATACGTCCACCTGATAGATGTCCGCCGCAAATCCCATTTCCGCAAATTCCCGCTTCATGGCTTCCAGTTTCTCCAGGGTACGGCCGCAGACCGAGACCGCCGCGCCTTCCCGGCAGAATTCCAGAGCCGCCGCCTTTCCGATGCCGGTGGCTCCTCCCGTGATCACCACATGTTTTCCTGTCAGATGCAGATCCATCCCATACTCCTTTCTCAAAAAACCTGCCCGGTAGGGCGGTCTCGGCGGAGCCAGCGGCTCACGCACAGGCCCGCAGGGGCAGGTTCCGCAGTTCTTTTTCTCTTTTTATACGTTCAGGGCAGTTTTGGGGATCCTGCCTTCCAGAGCGTCGATGACGCACTGGGCGCTGTCCATGCTGACGGCTTCCTTGGATTCCCAGGTCTCAGAAGAAGAGTGGGGCTGGAATACCACGTTGGGGCAGGACAGGATGGGCATATCCGGTTCCGGCGGCTCCTGCTCGTAGACGTCCACGCCGGCGGCGCCCACTTTTCCGGATTTGATCCCTTCATAAACGGCATCCAGGTTCCAGGCCGGTCCTCTGGCCGTGTTGACGATGACGACGCCGTCCTTCATCATATCCAGTTCTTCCTTATCGATGAAGTGATAATTCTCCGGTGTATTGGGGATGTGGAGCGTGATGCAGTCGCTCCGCCTCAGGACCTCTTCCTTGGATGCGAAGGTCACGCCCAGCTCCGCCGCCGCTTCCTCGTTGGGATACGGGTCGTAAGCCAGGATCTCTTTCACGTCAAATCCCTTCATCAGTCTGGCAAAGCACCGTCCGATGGCGCCGAAGCCCATGATGCCGATGGTCTTTCCGTGGAGCTGGCTTCCGGTGAAGCGGTCCCACTTATTCTCATGCATGACCTTATCCATGGGGATGATGTTCTTCATGGCCGTCAGCATCAAGGTCAGGGCATACTCCGCCACACTGTTGGACAGCATAAAGCTCCTGACATTGCAGGCGATGATGCCGTGGCGCTTGGCCGCCTCCAGATCCACCGTATCGAAGCCCACGCCGAACCTGGCCACCACCTTCAGCTTGGGAGCCGCCGCGAACACTTCCTCGCACCAGGGCTCCATGCCCGCGATGGCGCCGTCGATGTCTCCCGCCATGGCGATGAGCTCTTCTTTGGTATAGGGATCTTCCCTGTCGATCTCGATCAGCTCATATCCCTTGTCCAGAAGGAGCTGTCTCGCCTTTTCGCAATTCTTCGCGTAATTGCTGACCCCCACCAGGATCTTTTTCTTCTCCATCTTCTCATTAACCTCCCAAATATGCCTTTTTCACTTCTTCATTTGCCAGCAGGTCCTGACAGTTGCCTTCCATGGCGATCTCTCCTACCTGCATAACGTACCCTCTGTTGGCCGTATTGAGGGCGATCTTGGAATTCTGCTCCACGAAGAGCACCGTCACGCCTTCTTTGTTGATCTCCCGGATGGCCTTGAACACCTCTTTTACGATGACAGGCGCCAGACCCAGGGACGGCTCATCCAAAAGCAGCAGCTTCGGCTTGTTGATCAGAGCCCTGCCGATGGCCAGCATCTGCTGCTCGCCGCCGGAGAGAGTTCCGCCCAGCTGTTTGCGCCGCTCCTCCAGTCTGGGGAATTTCTTATAAATATTCTTCAGATCGTCCCGGATATTCTTGGTATCCTTTCTCAGGTAGGCGCCCGTCAGCAGGTTCTCCTCCACCGTCAGCTTGGAGAAGACATGACGTCCTTCCAGCACCTGGCAGAGCCCCAGCGCCGCCACCTTGTGACCGGAAAATTTCTGGATCTCTTTTCCGTCGAAAATGATCTTTCCCCGGATACCCTTGGCATCCTTAAGGCCGGAGATGGCCTGGAGAGTCGTGGTCTTCCCGGCGCCGTTGGCTCCGATGATGGTGACCATCTCCCCTTCCTCTACCTTCATGTTGATCCCTTTAACCGTGTGGATATTTCCGTAATAGTAGTGAAAATCCTGTAATTCCAGTAAGGCTGCCATTATTCGTCACCTCCTAAGTACGCCGCGATCACATCGGGATTGTTCTGTACCTCCTCCGGTACGCCCTGGGCTAAAAGGGTCCCGTGCTCCAGACAGTATACATAGTCGCAGACACCCATCACCAGCTTCATGTCATGCTCGATCATCAGGATCGTCACATCCAAATCCAGGATCCTCCTGAGCAGGGCATCGAACTCCTCTTTTTCCTTGGAGTTCATGCCGGCCACAGGCTCGTCCAGGAGCAGCAGCTTCGGGTCGCTGGCCAGGCCTCTGACGATCTCCAGCAGTCTCTGCTTGCCGTAGGAAAGGCTTCCCGCCTGCTGATCCGCCATATCCTGGAGTCCCACGAACTCCATCCACTTCTCCGTCTCTTCGCGGACGAATTTCTCTTCCCTGCGCTGCTTGGGAAGACGGAGCATATCGCTCCAGAAATTGGATTTCAGCCTTGTATGCATCCCCACCATGATATTTTCCTGGACCGTCATCTTCCGGAACAGGTTGATGACCTGATAAGTCCTGGCCATGCCGATCTCATTGATCTTATGGGGCCTCATGCCCTCGATCTCTTTTCCATCGAAGATCACATGTCCCTCGGAGGGCTTATATACGCCGCTGATACAGTTGAAAAAGGTGGTTTTTCCGGCACCGTTTGGTCCGATCAGGCCGGTGATCTGTCCCTTTCTCACATGGATGCTGACCTTATTGACTGCCACCAGGCCGCCGAACCGGATTGTTACGCCATCTGTTTTTAACATCTCACTGTCCCTCCTTACCTGCCTGCTTTAAAGCTTTCCTTCTGAGGAAGCGGGACTTGATGTCCCTGCCGGCCCCCACGATGCCGCCGGGCATTGCGATGATCACGATCAGCAGAAGGACGCCGTACATCAGCATCTGATACTCTTCAAAGGTACGGAGACCTTCCAGCAGCACCTCGATGGAAACCGCGCCGATGATGGGACCCGCCAGGGATGCGCTTCCGCCGAAGAGCATCATGGTGACAAACAGCACCGACTGTTTCTGCAGATACATATCCGGATGCAGATAGCCTACCAGACCCAGATACATGGCGCCTGCGAACGCTACGAAAAAGGCGCTGACTGCGAAGGCGATGATCTTGTACTTGCGGACGTTGACGCCCATGCCCTCGGCTGCCTGGGTATTCTCCCGGATGGCCACAAAGGCGCGTCCCGTCCCGGACTTCACGATCATCTGCTTGATGACTAAGAACAGGATCACGCAGATGACGCCGAAGTAGTAAAACTTCACGTTCGTATCCAGCTTTAGGCCGAAAATATCCAGCTTACTGGAGAAGAAGCCGTTGAAGTCGCCGGTGATCCGGTTGGGAGAATGGCAGACGATCTGGTATACGATCTCTCCGAAGGCGATGGTGGCCAGGGAGAGGAAGTGGAATTTCAGTTTGGAAGCGGGGAAAGCCAAGAGGGCGCCGATCAGAGCGGCGATGGCCGCCGCCAGGATCATGGCCAGGATCATGGGGATCCCCAGATATTTGTTGAGAAGGCCGGCTCCGTAACCGCCGATGGCGTAGAAAGCCGCGTGGCCCATGGAGATCTGTCCGCTGTAGCCAAAAAGCACGTCCAGACCGGAGGCACCGATCACATAAATGGTCACAAAACAGGCGATCAGGCACAGATACGACGCTCCGCCTAAGAATGTGGGAACCAGAAAGGCGATGACGATCGCGATCAGGCATCCAAGCAATTTTTTCGACTTGATTAAATTATTCATATTGTCTGTCCTCCTGCCTTTGCCGCTTTATACATCGTTGACTGCAGTCTCGTTGAAGATACCGGTGGGCTTCACAAACAAGAACAGAATTAAGATGATGTACGCAAACAAGTTCTTGAAATCCGAGGAAATGTATCCGGCCACCAGGGTTTCCACCAGACCCAGCACCAGGCCGCCCACCATGGCGCCGTACATATTTCCGTAACCGCCCATGACGGCTCCGGCAAAGCCCTTGGTCCCCAGCTTGGAACCCAGCGTTACATACACGCCGTACATGGGGCCGATGAAGATGCCGCCGATGGCCGCGATACCGGAGGCGATGCCCCAGGTAAGTCCTGTATTGAGGGATACGTTGATGCCGCAGGATTCAGCCGCCATGGGATCCATGGCCGCCGCTCTCATGGAGGTGCCCACACGGGTCCTGGTCATGAAGAAGTGCAGAAGGATCATACAGATCAGGGAAGCTCCCACGCAGAGCAGGGATTCCGGCTGGACGCTCACTCCCAGCACCGTGACGGAGTCCGTACCGAACACGGAGGGGAAATACTCCACCTTGGAGCTCCAGATAGCCTGGGCGCCGTTCTGGAAAATATAAGATACGGCGATGGTGGCCAGCACGATATAGATCGCCATTACATTTCTGTTCAGCAGTCTCCGGATCACGCCCTTCTCCAGGAGGAAGCCGATGAGAAAAGCGATCAGCATAGTCAGGATCACGGATACGATATAGGGAAGCCCCAAAAACCTGTAAAAAGTCAGGCCCAGAAACGCGCCGATAGTCAGGATGTCGCCCTGTACAAAGGTCATCAGGCCGGAGGCTTTATAGATCAGGCTGTAGCCCATGGCGATCAGACTGTAGATGCTGCCCAGGGCCAGGCCTGTGATAGTCAACTGAATAAACAATTTCATACGCCGCTTACTCTCCTTCCAAACAGCTTATTAAAAGCTATGGGGGCCCGACAGGCCCCCATAGTCCAAGCGCTCAAGCGCTTATCTGTCACGTCCGGTATCGGTTAAGAATGTCTCGTAATCCTCAGCCAGCCAGGTGGTGTAATCCTTGTTCTTGCCGTCGCCGATGTAGATCCAGTTGTTGGAGGTATGATAGCCTTCGCGGGTGCCGTCATCATAGGTCAGAGGACCGCCGAGTCCTTCGATGGAGACCTCGGGCATTGCGGCTACCAGAGAATCGGAGTCATTGGCTCCGGCGATCTTGGTGGCTTCCCACATGACCATCATGGTATCCCATACGCGGTAAACAACTTCTGTCGTGGGCATTTCGCCGAAGCGGTCCACATACATCTGAAGAACTTCCTTGATCTCCGGATCATCGCAGCTCTCCACATCCTTGTAGATCACATAAGGATAGGAAGCGGCTGTGTACATCGCGCTGCCGTCGCCGGCGATGTTGGCGTCTCTCATGGACATGATCTCTTTGCTGTAAAGGATTCCTTTGTAGCCGCCCTGACGGAGCTGCTTTACGAAAGGACCGATATGCTCGCCGGAGCAGGTCATGTATACGCAGTCAGGATCTGCCGCTACGATGTTGGCGACCTGTGCGGAGAAGTCTGTGTCAGCAGTTGCGTAAGTTTCTCTGGTGAGGACCTCGATCCCCTCATCCTCGCAGTATCCGATGAACGCGTCTGCGGTGGAAAGGGAAGCGTCGTCCTGTCCGTTGACAACTGCTACGGTGCTGTATCCGGCTTCCGCGATCATGGCCACGGTGTTGACAGCCAGGCCTGCGTTATTGACGGTGGCGCGGAATACATAGGGCCAGTCCTCTTCCATCCAGGTATTGGCAGTACCAAGACCCATCATGAAGATCTTCGCGTCATTGATCTGCTGGCCGGCAGCCAGGATCTCGCTGGAGTTTACGGAACCTACGATGGCGTCTACCTGATCCTCGCCGATCAGCTTGGCCACGACCTTGACAGCTTCCTCGGGAGATCCCTGAGTATCGTAGACCACCTTCTCGATGGTGGCGCCGTTGAAGCCGCCGTTTTCATTGATGTAATCGATGCACATATCCAGCGTGTTGTTGGATTCGTTTCCTGCTACGGAGTTTGCTCCGGTCAGCTGAAGGAACGTCCCCAGCTTAAAGGTTTCTCCGGATCCGCCTTCGGAACCGCCGCCGGTTTCTCCTTCTGAACCACCGGTCGCAACGGCTTCCGTCGTCTCGTCACTGCTGCCGCCCCCGCAGGCTGCTAGGGACAGAAGCATAAGCGCCGCCAG
>CAJFUL010000075.1 GCA_904420245.1 Candidatus Paralachnospira avium | reverse complement strand
CGATCACCAATCTGGCCCGCGTACTCAACCAGATCGCAGAGTCCAAGGCGGAGTGATCTATATTATCAGAGGATATTCATTCAGATACAATAATATTTTATGGAGGTAAGATCAAATGGCAAAGTTAACGACTGCAGAATTTATCGATGCTATCAAAGAGTTGAGCGTATTAGAGTTAAACGAGCTGGTAAAGGCTTGTGAAGAAGAGTTCGGCGTATCCGCAGCAGCAGGTGTTGTTGTTGCAGCAGCCGGCGGCGCAGCAGCAGCTGAGGAAGAGAAGACGGAGTTTGACGTAGAGCTGACCGAAGTTGGCCCCAACAAGGTTAAGGTCATCAAGGTTGTACGTGAAGCTACCGGCCTGGGCCTGAAAGAGGCTAAGGACGTAGTTGACAGCGCTCCCAAGATCGTGAAGGAGCAGGCCAGCAAGGAAGAGGCTGAAGAGATCAAGACCAAGCTGGAGGCTGAGGGCGCTAAGGTTACCCTTAAGTAATCACTCTCTGAAACAGCAGGCGGCATATCGAAAGGTATGCCGCTTTTTGCGTTATGGAAACTTCGTTACCATAACGCAAAAAACATAGGATCGCACTGCGGCGGAGAGGAAGGCTGCCGTATATACGGCCCGCCGCAGGCGGAGGATCCCGCTCCCCCGGGATCCTTTTTTACGTTGGGGAATCTTCGTTCCCATGGAGCAAAACACTCCATGGGAGCTGTCTGCGGCTGAGAGGGCTCCTGCCGCTCATGCGGTCTTCTGCTCCGCTTCTGCCGCGGCGAAATGAGTGCCGCTGGCAGCCAGTGACCCGCCGCGGTCAGAAGAGAGTCTTGCTCCTTGTGCCCGCGGGCGGGAAAATCAGTCTCCGCCTCCGGCGGGGACCACGCTGCCCCGTACCATCAACTCACCGTCCACCAGGATCTTGGCAGGAGCGGTATGGGGATTCTGAAGCTTATAATGGAGCAGGCGGACGGCCTGGGCGGCCAGCTCCCGGCAGGAAATGCGGATGGAAGTCAGAGGAGGCGAGCAGATGGCGCTGAAGGAAATATCGTCGATGCCGATGATGGAGCAGTCCTTTGGCAGATGAAATCCATGGTCCTTCAGGGCGCGGCTGGCGCCCAGGGCGATGGCGTCGTTGTCGGCCAGCAGGGCGGGGGGAAGCTTGGCGCCCGCCTCCAGGAGGAGGCCCATCTCCTGATAGGATCCGGTCATGGAGGGGACCAGGGAGTATACGGCTTCCGGACGGAACGGGAGTCCGCATTCCTCCAGGCCGTTCCGGTAGCCCTGCATCCTGGCCCGGAAATTCCCGGTATTCATGGAGCTGTGGAGGTACCCGATGCTCCGGTGCCCCTGCTGATAGAGATAACGGACCGCCTTGGCCGCGATCTCTTCATTGTTCATCGTGACGCAGTTGAGGGAATGACCCGCCGCGGGGGTATCCACCAGGACGACAGGCACGGGAAGCTCTTCAAAAAAAGGAAGATCCGAGGAGTCCAGCTCCGTCCCCAGGACGATCAGTCCGTCCATGGGAGAGGCGGAGACCATGGCGTATACCTGTTCCTTGTCTTCCGGTCCCAGGGAGGTCATGACCAGATCATATCCCAGGCTCCGGCACTCCTCCTCCAGGGAATCGATGATGGACGAGACAAAATTGCCGTTTTCTTCCACTAAAATAGCAGAATTTTTATATTTCAGGAACCGGATGCTGCGGCTCTCCCGCTCCGGGACGGGAGAGACATCCAGGAACATGTCTCCGTCCTTGATGGTGTATCCGTACTGTCTGAGCAGCGCGGCGGCCTGGGCGCGGGTGCGGCTGCTGACGCCCTTCCTGTTGTTCAGCACAAAGGACAGTGCGGCCGGTGAAATGCCCAGCTCGGCGGCGATGTCCTTCAGTGGTTTCTTTCCTCTCATGATCTTCTCCTGATCTCCGGCATAAACGGAAAATCCCAAACACTTGTTTTCTGTATCATTATAGCATAGCTGAAAACTAAAATCAATGCTAAAATTTAGTTTTTGATAAAATGAACAGAAAAGATATGGAAAAAATGTCTAAAATATAAGAGGCAAAAAAAGAAAATCAATTAAAAATGACGGCGGAATCTTGACAAGGCCGGGAGAAGTTGCTACTATAAAGGCAAATCGTATAACTGGTTACTAAAATTTAGCTGTGAGAGCAATCGGAGGTTTTGGGATGAAGAAAATTATCAACGCACCTGAAAATTACGTGGATGAGATGCTGGAGGGCATCTATGTGGCGCATCCGGATCTGGTGACTTATGTGGCAGACGATCTGCGCTGCCTGGTCACGGCCAATAAGAAAGAGGGCAAGGTAGGCATCGCCACCGGCGGCGGCTCCGGTCATCTTCCCCTGTTCCTGGGCTATGTGGGCAAGGGTATGCTGGACGGCTGCTGCGTCGGCGACGTGTTCCAGTCCCCCAGCGCGGAGCAGATGCTGGCGGTGACCAAGGCCATCGACTCCGGAGCCGGCGTGCTTTATATCTACGGCAATTACAACGGCGACATCTTCAACTTTGATATGGCTGCCGAGATGGCGGAGTTTGAGGACGGCATCCGAGTGGAGACCGTTCTGGGAGCGGACGATGTGGCTTCCGGCCCCAGGCCGGCCGACGGGGAGAAGAGCATCCGCCGCGGCGTGGCCGGTATTTTCTTCGTATATAAGTGTGCCGGCGCCGCTGCCAATGAGATGATGAGCTTGGACGATGTGAAGAGGATCGCGCAGAAGGCTACGGCCAATGTCCGCACCATGGGCGTGGCTCTGACTCCCTGCATCGTTCCCCGTGTCGGCCATCCCGGTTTTTCCATCGGCGATGATGAGATGGAGATCGGCATGGGCATCCACGGTGAGACAGGCATCCGCCGCGGCAAACTGGAGCCGGCGGATCAGATCGTGGATGAGATGCTGGAGAAGATCCTGGCTGATTTCGATGAGATCGACGGAAGCCGCGTGGCAGTGCTGGTCAACGGCCTCGGCGCGACCACTCTGGATGAGCAGTACATCGTCACCAGGAAGATCGATGCCGTTTTGAAGAGCAGGAATATCACAGTCAAGAAATATTACGTAGGAGAATACGCGACGGCTCTGGAGATGGCAGGCGTGTCCATTTCCATCCTGAAGCTGGATGACGAGCTGGAGAGACTGCTGGCCGAGCCGGCCCAGACGCCTTTCTTCCAGCAGGGGAGCGTATCCGACGAGGGTACGGTGAAGATGGATTCCCACAAAGCTGCCGGCGCTTCCGCGGAGACGGAAGTGAAGGATAAGGAAGATGTCAACGTCCTGGTGGGACTGCTTGGGAAGATCAGTGAGATCATGGCAGAGCACAAGGACTATCTGATCGATCTGGACAGCGTAGTGGGAGACGGAGACCTGGGTCTCACCATGTCCGACGGTTTTGCCGCCGCTTATCAGGCAGTGCACGGCACCGGAGAGACAGACTCCGGAAAGGTGCTTTACAATGCAGGAAAGGCCATGTCCATTGCAGTTCCTTCCACCATGGGTACGCTGATGGCTTCCGGCCTCATGCAGGCAGGCAAGAGGCTCCGCGGCAATACGGATCCCGGCCTGGCCGAATATGTGGAGCTGTTTGACGGATACGCGGAAGGCGTTATGAACCTGGGCAAGGCCAAGGTAGGGGACAAGACCTTCCTGGACGGCATGGTGCCTGCAGTGGAAGCGCTCAAGGCTGCCGCGGCCGCTGGGAAAGACCTTAAAGAGGCTGCTCAGGATGCGAAGGCAGCTGCGGAAAAGGGCTTTGAGGATACCACTACCATGATCGCAGTCCATGGACGGGCCGCCACCAGAGGCGAGGCTTCCAGGAGCCTGAAGGATCCCGGAGCCGCTGTGGCCATGCTGATTATGGATGCATTTGCCCAGGTTATGTGATATACTTAGGGCATATGGACGGAGGCGGACTTCCACCGCCTCCTGTCTTATCCGGAGGGCCGGTCTGCGGCTGCCGGAGGCCCGCGGACGTGAAGGGGGTGCCGCGGGAGAACATATATTAGGAGGAGATTACCATGAACAACATTCCCGATGTGAAGATCGGCGTGGTGGCGGTCAGCCGTGACTGTTTTCCCATGTCCCTGTCTGTCAACAGGAGAAAAGCTCTTGTGGCAGCTTATGAAAAGAAATACGGCGAGATCTATGAGTGTCCCACCTGTGTGGAGAATGAGATCCATATGCGCAAGGCTCTGGCTGAGGTGAAGGAAGCCGGCTGCAACGCCCTGGTGGTCTATCTGGGGAACTTCGGTCCCGAGACGCCGGAGACACTTTTGGCCAAGGAATTCGGCGGCCCGGTGATGTTCGCGGCGGCGGCAGAGGAGACCGGAGAGGATCTGATCGACGGCCGCGGCGATGCTTACTGCGGTATGCTCAACGCCAGCTATAATCTCAAGCTGCGGGAGATCCGCGCATATATACCGGAATATCCGGTGGGCACGGCGGAAGAGTGCGCAGACATGATCAAGGAATTTGAGCCGGTGGCCCGCGCCGTGATCGGACTGCGGAATCTGAAGATCATATCCTTCGGCCCCCGTCCCCAGGATTTCCTGGCCTGCAACGCGCCCATCAAGCGTCTCTATGACCTGGGTGTGGAGATCGAGGAAAATTCCGAGCTGGATCTGTTTGAATCTTTCAAGAAGCACGAAGGCGATGAGAGGATCCCTGCCGTTGTCAAGGATATGGAGGCAGAGCTGGGAGCCGGAAATAAAAAGCCGGAAGTTTTAAGCCGCCTTGCCCAGTATGAGATCACCCTGCTGGATTGGGTGGAGGCTCATAAGGGCTCCAGAGACTATGTGGCCATCGCCGGCAAGTGCTGGCCCGCGTTCCAGACCCAGTTCGGGTTTGTGCCCTGCTATGTCAACGGCCGTCTCACGGCTAAGGGCATCCCGGTATCCTGTGAAGTGGACATCTACGGCGCCCTCAGCGAATATATCGGCACGGTCATCAGCCAGGATACTGTGACGCTGCTGGACATCAACAATACGGTGCCTGCGGATATGTATGAGTCCGAGATCAAAGGAAAATACGACTATACCCAGAAGGATACCTTTATGGGCTTCCACTGCGGCAATACAGCCTCCAGCAAGCTGGTATCCTGTGAGATGAAGAACCAGCTGATCATGACCAGGACGCTTCCCGAGGAATCCACCCAGGGAACTCTGGAAGGCGACATCGTACCTGGAAAGATCACGTTCTACCGTCTCCAGAGCACGGCGGACAGCAAGCTCCGCGCCTATGTGGCGGAGGGCGAGGTGCTGCCTGTTGCCACCAGATCCTTCGGCGGCATCGGCGTATTCGCGATTCCGGAGATGGGACGTTTCTACCGCCATGTGCTGGTGGAGAAGAACTATCCTCACCACGGCGCCGTGGCCTTTGGACATTTCGGAAGGGATCTGTTCAACACCTTCCGTTATCTTGGAGTGGAAGATATTGGATTCAACCAGCCCAAGGGGATGCTGTATCCCAGTGAGAATCCTTTCTCAAGGTAAGCGGCTGCTGTATCTGTACGAAAGAATCATAAAATACCCCCCGGCTTGGAAGGATCAGGCCGGGGGTATTCTGCTTTTTGGCCCCGGTTCCGGATCGCGGGAGAGCGGAGGCAGGTTTACCGGATGAGCCGGGAGACACCTGCCTGACGGATCCGGATGGGAAGACAGGAGGTTTCTATGGAGAAGATGTATCATATCGGACTGGACGACACCCACGGCGCCCGTTACGCGATCCTTCCGGGAGATCCCGGGAGGGTGGAGAAGATCGCCGCTTATCTGGAAAATCCCAGATTTTTAGGGCAGAACAGGGAGTATACTTCCTGGGCCGGGGAGCTTTCGGGAGAGACCGTGCTGGTGATGTCCACAGGCATGGGAGGGCCCTCCACGGCCATCGCTGTGGAGGAACTGTACGGTACTGGCGTGAGGACCATGATCCGCGTGGGAACCTGCGGCGGCATGGCGGAGCAGGTCATGGGCGGAGATCTGGTGATCGCCAACGGAGCCATCCGCATGGAAGGGACCACAAAGGAATATGTGGACATCGCGTTTCCGGCCGTGGCAGATTTCCAGGTGACAAAGGCTCTGGAGCAGGCTGCCGGGGAGCTGTCCGCCAGAGCCCATCTTGGCATCGTACAGTGCAAGGACAGCTTTTACGGCCAGCACAGCCCGGAGCGGATGCCCTGCGGCCGGGAGCTGGAGGAGAAATGGGAGATGTGGGTGAAGGCCGGCTGCCTGGCCTCGGAGATGGAGAGCGCGGCCCTCTATATCGTCTCCCAGGTGCTGGGGGTGCGGGCCGGCTGCGTCCTCAACGTGATCTGGAACCAGGAGAGGAAAAAGAAGGGACTTTCGGATCCTCACTGCCATGACACTTCCCTGGCCATAAAAACGGCGGTGCGGGCCGTGGAGCTTTTGATCTCTCGGGAAAAATAACCAAAGATGCTCCTTCAATGTTGTAGGATTAGCGGATTCTATTTTGGGAAAGAAGACTGTTATAATAGAATAAAAAGACGGGAGGTGTCCATATGAGGTATTTGATTGCGTCAGGAAAACATGAGATCTACCGGGAGGGGAACCATACGGTCAAGACGTTTCCCAAGGGCTTTCCCAAGTCTGAGGTGCTGCGGGAGGCTCTGCATATCTCCCTGGTGGAGGGGCTGGGGCTCCATGTTCCGGAGCTGTATTCCGTAGGCGTGACAGAGGACGGCTGCTGGGCCATCACATATGAGTTCATTGAGGGAAGGACGCTTTCGCAGCTCCTGGATGAGGATCCTTCTCAGATGGAAGCGTATATGGATCAGATGCTGGATTGCCAGATGGAGATGTTCGATAAGAGAGCGCCGCTGCTCAACAGCCTGAAGGCCAAGATGAGACGCCAGATCCAGAGCCTGGACTGCATTAGCGATGTCACACGGTATGAGCTGCTGACCAAGCTGAGCTCCATGCCGGATCATGCAAAGCTGTGCCATGGAGATTTCTGCCCGGACAACATCCTGGTGGCGGAGGACGGCTGGTACATCCTGGACTGGATCCACGCGGCTCAGGGAAATGCCAGCGCCGATGTGGCCAGGACGTATCTGCTGCTGGCGCTTCAGAATCAAGAGGCGGCTTCCTATTATCTGGACAGATTTTGCGGGAAGACCGGGACGTCACCGGTATATGTCAAGGGCTGGCTTCCGCTGGTGGCGGCTGCCCAGCTGACCAAGAAGAGGCCGGAGGAGGAAGAGCTGCTCCGCTCCTGGCTGGATATTGTCGATATAGACTGAGTATATGGCGGAACAGATGAAAGGAGCCTGGAGCTCCGGACATCTTTCCGGTATCCGGCAGGCCGGGACGCGCTTTAGCAGTCCCGGCCTTTCGGAGTATTTTCGCCGGGCTCGGAAGGACCGTCTTTTGGATCGTCCTGTCCGCGGAGCTGTTTGGTGATCAGGAGAAAGGCATACAGGATGATGGGAACGGCCACAGTGGAGTACAGAGAAGCGCTGAGCCAGGATTTGGCCTGAGAGGAGTCCGTCAGAGAAAAGATCAGGGTGAGGATATAGATCCCGGCCAGGATCACGGCTCCGGCGATGCAGGCAATCTGTCTGAGTTTTTTCATGTTTTTTTCCTTTCTGTTTTCTGAAACGTTTCTTTATCCAGTATAGCGGTAATTCCCGAGGAAATCAATTCTCAAACTTATCATGACAAAATCCGTTAAGTGTCATCAAAGAAAAAAACAGATAAAAAATTCTGTACATGGGAGAAATGCAAGGGAAAAGAGTATAATTTATGAGGGGAGGGAGACAAAAAGCGAATCAAAGGAGGACAAAAGAATGGAGACGTTTAAGCACAAGGCTATCCGTGCCGGATTTGAGACCGCGGTAAACATGGCAGTCAAAAATGTGAAAAAAGACAGGGAAAAGGGATTGCTGCAGGTCGTGGATCTGGCTGAAAAATTCATGGGAAATCAATTTCAGCCGGAATCCTATGAGAAGGCAAGAGAGCTCATCAAAAACGGGGACGCAAAATGGATGCAGTATGTAAACCGCGCGCTGGATGAGCTGGATCCCAACGTGATCAAGATGACGGCTCTGAACCTTGGATTTGAGGCCGCTTTTTATGGGACGAAGACGATACGGAAGATGCGGGAGGAGCATCAGTGCAATATCCCATGGCTGATCCTGATGGATCCCACCAGCGCGTGCAATCTCCACTGTACCGGATGCTGGGCGGCGGAATATGGGAATAAACTGAACTTAAGCTATGAAGAGATGGATTCCATCATCACCCAGGGAAAGAAGCTGGGAATCTATTTTTATATGCTGACGGGCGGAGAACCTTTGATGAGGAAAAAAGACGTGATACGTCTGTGCCGGAAGCACAGGGACTGCGCGTTCCACGCCTTCACCAACGGGACTCTGGTGGATCAGGAGTTCTGCGACGAGATGAAGGATGTGGGAAATCTGTCCCTGTCCATCAGTTTGGAGGGATTCGACGAAGTAAATGACCTGCGCCGCGGGAAAGGCGTGTTCACCAGAGTCATGAAGGCCATGGATCTGCTGAAGGCAAATGGACAGCTTTTCGGGACTTCCATCTGCTATACCAGCAAGAATGTTGAGACGGTCACTTCCGATGAGTTCCTGGATATGATCATCGAAAAGGGCTGCCGGTTCTCCTGGTATTTCCATTATATGCCTGTGGGCAATGAGGCGGTACCGGAGCTTATGCCCACCAGAGAACAGAGAGAGTATATGTATCACAGGATCCGGGAGATCCGGGGAAATACAGGAGGGAAACCGATCTATGTGATGGATTTCCAGAATGACGGAGAATTTGTAGGCGGCTGCATCGCGGGCGGCAGGAATTATTGCCATATCAATGCCAACGGAGATGTGGAGCCCTGCGTATTCATCCACTATTCCGGAGCCAATATCCGTGAAGTCAGTCTGTTGGATGCGCTGAAGCAGCCGCTGTTCATGGCATACAGGGATCATCAGCCCTTCAATGAGAATCATCTGCGCCCCTGCCCCATGCTGGAAAATCCGGAGATCCTGGTGGAGATGGTCCAGAAGACAGGCGCCCATTCCACGGATCTGCAGTCGGAGGAGACGGCGGAGCATCTGTGCGGAAAATGCCGGAAATACGCGGAGAACTGGAAGCCGGCGGCGGAAGGGCTCTGGGAAAAGGGACATTACATTCCCAAAGGCTACAGCAATTACAAGAAATAAATCCACCACTTTCGGAATAGGAGAAAATATGTTATAATGAGGGAGCAAAAGGGCAGAAAAGACGGAATGACTGTGGAATCCCGGCTGCAGGAGAGCTTGAAGGAGCTCATGCGGCAGTATTCCTTTGACAAGATCACGGTGGGGATGATCACAGACAGAGCAGGTGTCCGGCGGCCGACTTTTTATAATCATTTCCGGGATAAATACGAGGTTTTGGAGCGAATCTTTCAAAACGAGATCGGGAAAGCCGTGTGCGGCCTGATCATGGACGGGATGCATGAGGAGGCGATCAAGGTCCTTTTTCTGAGGATGGAAAAGGATAGGACATTCTACCGAAGGGCCATGGAGATCACCGGACAGAATTCCTTTGAGGAGATCCTGGAGGAGAATCTCTGCCGGATCTTTCTGGAGGGGCTGTGTCAATACAACATCAGATCCATTCCCAGTCGGAGGTACTGGAGAAAGGAGGCTCTTGTCAAATATTATGCCACCGGTATCATCAACGTGGTGAAAGAGTGGCTGTCTGAGGATGAGCAGGAAGTTCCGGCAGAGATAATCTATGAGGGCTGCAGGTTTTTGATGACCCATTCTATATTTGATCTAGTGGAAAAAAAGGAGAACCCATGAAAGCATTGATTCTCTCATGCAATACCGGACAGGGCCATAACGCGGCGGGGCGGGCGGTCCAGGAGGAGTTTATCCGTCGCGGCGCGGAATGCCGTATGCTGGATGTGCTGCGCTTCGGCCGTCCAAAGACGTCCAAAAGAGCGGCCGGAGTCTATGTGAAGACCGCCACCTCCTTTCCCGGAGTCTTTGGGATGGCATACAGGGCCGCGGGAGCCATCAGCTCTGCGAAGAGGAAATCCCCGGTGTATTTGGCCAATACTCTCTACGGGAAGAAGCTGTATTCCTATGTGGAGAGGGAGGGGTATGACTGTATCGTGATGCCTCATCTGTTTCCCGCGGAAGCAGTCACATATATCAGAAACCATTATCCGCTGCGGGCCGCCTGCTTTTTTGTGGCGACGGATTATACCTGTATCCCTTTTACGGAAGAGACGGCGATGGACGGTTATTTTATCCCCAGCCTGGAGCTTTCAGAGGAGTTTCTGGAAAAGGGGATCCCGCAGGAGAAGCTGAAGGCCACCGGGATCCCGGTCTCGAAGAAGTTCTGGACCAGAGGGGATAAACTCAAGACCAGGAGGGCCCTGGGGATCGGTACCGACGGACCTGTGATCCTGGTGATGACAGGGAGCATGGGCTTTGGAAATATTTCTGCCATGCTGGACATATTAAAACGGGGCCTGCCCCAGGATGGACGGGTCATTGTCCTGGGAGGGAACAATGAAAAACTGAAGGAAAAGCTCCGCCGGGAATCCAGAGGCGACAGAAGGATCCAGGTGATGGATTTCACCAGTCAGGTGGATCTCTATATGGATATGTGCGACGTACTGGTGACGAAGCCGGGAGGACTGACTTCCACGGAAGCGGCGGCCAAGGGGATCCCCATGGTACATTCTGCCCCGATACCGGGATGCGAGACGGCCAACGCCCGCTTCTTTTCCGGACACGGGATGTCTCTGGCGGCTGGAGATGAGAAGGAGGCGGGCTGCCGGGTCCTGGAGCTTTTGCGGGACGAATCCGCCAGGAAACGCATGGTAGAGGCACAGAAGCGCTTTGTCAACGGAATGGCGGCGGTTTCGATTTGTGATGCCATCGAGGCATACTGCCGCGGCAGATAAAGTAAAGGAACGGTGACAGGATGAACCGGGGGATCATGGAATGGCTGTTTTATATGGCGGTGGGTTATCTGATGGGAAGCCTGCTGTTCAGTTATTTTCTTCCCAAATATTTTAAGAATATCGATGTGGAAAAAGAGAGCATGGATCACAATCCCGGAACAGCCAATGTCATGAAGCACGCGGGGCTTCCGCTGGGATTCCTGTGTCTGCTGCTGGATATGGGAAAGGGATATCTTCCCGTGTTCTGGGCCGGGAAGGTCCTTCCGCCGGTGAGTCTCTGGTTTGCCGGGGTCATGGCGGCACCGGTATTGGGCCATGCTTTTCCGTTCTGGAGGAACCGGAGCGGCGGAAAGGCCATAGCCGTCAGCTTTGGAGTGCTGTTTGGGATCCTGCGCTACAGCGTCAGCGTCTGGGTCCTGGCGTCTCTCTATATCGTCCTGGTTCTGATTCCCCGTATCCGGCCCAATGAGCGCAAGAGCGTCTATACCTTTCTCCTGTTCGGAGGGATCTCGGCGGCGGCGCTGTTTTTGGGGCATATGCCGGGGATCTGTATCGGGAATATCCTGATCGCGGCCATTGTGATCTGCCGCAACTGGGAAGGAGCCTGTTTTCGGGAAAAGAGCCGGGAACGGCTGGAACGTGCGGAAAAATAATACGCCTGCGGGACCGCCGCAGGCGTTTTCTTCCTTTGGGGAATTCCGCACGGCAGCGGAGGAGGATCCAGTGCGGAAAAACCGTATCTTTGATAAAAGGAGGCATACCATGATCTATGCAGGAAGCCATATTTCTTCGTCGGGAGGATACGCGGCCATGGGGCGGCAGATCCGGAAGCTGGGAGGCAGCACCTTTGCCTTTTTCACCAGGAATCCCAGAGGCGGGAGAGCGAAGCCCATCAAGAAAGAGGATGTGGACGCTTTTTTGGAGATGGCCGCGGAGCTTTCGCTGGGCCCCATCGTGGCCCATGCGCCGTATACCATGAATGTCTGCGGCGCCAGGGAAGAGGTGCGGGAATTCGGACGGGAAACCATGAAGGACGATCTGGAGCGGCTGGAGTATACGCCGGGGAATTATTATAATTTCCATCCCGGCTGCCATGTGGGGCAGGGCACGGAGGAGGGGATCCGGCTGATCGCGGAAGCGCTGAACGGGGCCCTTTCTCCGGAGCAGCATACCACGGTCCTGCTGGAGACCATGGCGGGCAAGGGAAGCGAGATCGGCGGCCGGTTCGAGGAGCTCAGGGAGATCCTGGACCGGGTGGAGCTTTCGGATCATGTGGGGGTGTGTCTGGATACCTGCCATGTATGGGACGGTGGATATGATATTGTCTCTCATCTGGATCAGGTGCTGGATGAGTTTGACCGGATCATCGGCCTGGATCGTTTGAAGGCTCTCCACATCAATGACAGCCAGAACCCTCTGGGAAGCCATAAGGACCGTCATGCCAGGCTGGGAGAGGGCTGCATCGGCAGGGAGGCCTTTAAGCGGATCGTATCGCATCCGGCTCTCCAGGGACTGCCCTGCATCCTGGAGACCCCCAACGACGATGCCGGATGGGCGGAGGAGATCCGCTTTTTAAGAGAAGTATCCGGCAGCATCTAGAAGGAGGCGTCATGGAACAGAAAAGCTCCAATTATGAGATCTTAAAGGAAAAGTGGAAGAAGGATTTTACAGGCTGGGATCATGAGGCGATGTGCAGGAAGCTGCGGTTTCCGGTCTGTACGGAGGAGGAGATCCGTCTCCCCTATTTTGGAAAGAGGTTCCGCATAAGCCGGAAGACCGGGGATGCGCGGCAGGAGGGACGGGAGGAAGAGCCTTCCTTCAATACCTATATGGCCATTTTCCATCTGCTCTATTATTCTTCGGAAACGCCGGAAAATTCCGGCGAGTGGATCCCGTTCCGGAATGTAAAAAAAGCCGGAGTGTTTGAGGCAGCCTATGAGAAACAGGTGCTGCTGCCTTTCGCGGAGGCATTTTCCGGAGAATTGGAGGATTTTATAAAAGCGGGAGAGGAGCTGGGCTTCCAGAAACTTTCCTTTGGGGACGCTTCTTTTCTGGCCCCGGCTTTTCCTTGCATCCCCATCCAGGTGATCTTCTGGGACGGGGATGAGGAGTTTCCTGCCAGGATCAATCTGCTCTTCGACAGGAACATCACGGAATTCACCCATCCGGAGACGGTGGTGCTCCTGGCGGAGGAGTGCATGAGGTATTTTCTGGAGGCAGCAGGCAAAAATTGACAAAAGGTTGTCCCATTTGCCTTTTTTTGTTACAATAAGAGAAAAGCCATAGCGGAGGAGAGAGTATGAAACAGACCTTTCTGGAACAGATCAGGGGAAATGATCCGCTGACAGAGAATCCGAAAAATGTTGTGCAGGGTACGGTGTCCGGATTTCCGGTCAACGCTACGCTGGGGGCAAACGGAGGCACCTGCTGGCGCATCGTCATAGACGCCAAGCCCGGCGGGAGTACGCCGGTCTATCCCATGGACCAGTTTCTGATGGAGATGAAGAACGGGATCCGAAAAGTCGTCAGCGCCACTTACGACGGAAAGCGCATAGAGATCCTGCTGCGTGCTTCCACCAAGGCGGGCCTTCAGATCCGGGACATCCTGGACCATGCGGCCATGTATCTGACGCAGAACGGTTATGTGCCCTGCTGCGGAAGCTGCGGCGGAGAAGAGCCCACCAGGCTTTCCAGCATAAACGGATATATGGATTTTATGTGCGACAGCTGCTATGACAGGATGTGCGGCAGTCTGGAAGCCAATAAACAGCAGCTCAAGCAGAAGCCGGGCAATATGCTGACCGGCATCGTGGGCGCGCTGCTGGGGGCCTTGCTGGGAGGCGTTTTGTGGGTCATCATCTACCAGCTGGGCTATATCGCCGGGATCGCGGGGCTGGTGGCGGCCGTCTGCGCCCTGAAGGGATATGAGAAATTCGGCGGCAAGATCAATGCAGCCGGGATGGTCATCTGCATGGTCATCGTGGTGGTGGTCATCTACTTCGCGCAGAATGTGGGGATCGCCCTGGCTCTCCAGAGGGAATTCAATGATTACGGATACGGGCTGTCCTTCTTCACGGTTTACAGGGCTGTGCCGGAGCTTTTGGAGGAGAGCGGCACCACAGGCGTCTTTGTGCAGGATCTTTTGATCGGGTATGCGCTGACGGCTGTGGCCAGCTTCGCGACGATCCGGAGTATGTTCCAGTCCCGCACCGGAAATTACAAGACAGGCAGATATTAAGGTTGACAGATTTTAAAAGAATATGATATAGTAAAATCGTTAATGACAGAAAAGTCTGAAAAACTCAATATTTATCGGTAGATGGATACAGGAGAGACCGCCCTGCGTGAGGCGGCGCCGAAGGGGAAGAGGCAGAAAACTCTCAGGCAGAAGGACTGTATCCGGACGAAACTCTGGAAAGCGAGAGCACCGACGAAGCAATTCCCGCCCTGTGGGGAGAATCTTTCAGGTTAAAGACAGAGCGCATAGAAGAGAATTCTCTTTTATGCGCTCTTTTTGTTCTATGGGAAACTTTGTTTCCATAGAGCAAAAAGTACTCCGTGGGATCGCACTGCGGCGGAAAGGGATCCTGCCGCTTATGCGGCCCGCCGCAGGCGGAGGATCCTGCATGGCAGGATCCTTTTGACTTTACGGGGTTCCTCATGGGGGAGACGGGCGAAAAAACTATGGTAGTTTTGCGGGGGATCTGCGGGACCGTGAGGCGTACCGGACTGCCGCAGGGATTTTCAGACGGAAAGGGAGTGGAGGATATGGAGAAGAAGACCCCTCTTTATGAGACCCATGTGAAATACGGAGGGAAGATCGTGCCCTTTGCCGGTTATCTCCTGCCGGTCCAGTATAAGGGCGGCGTGATCGCGGAGCATATGGCGGTACGGACCGGCTGCGGGCTGTTCGATGTGTCCCATATGGGAGAGATACTCTGCACAGGGCCGGACGCGGCCGAAAACCTGAACCGGCTGCTGACCAATGATTTTATCGGGATGTACGACGGACAGGCCAGGTACAGTCCCATGTGCAATGAGCGGGGCGGGATCGAGGATGACCTGATCGTCTATAAGCTGGAGGAAGACCGGTATTTCATCGTGGTCAACGCCTGCAATAAGGACAAGGACTTTGCGTGGATGAAGGACCATGCCCGTGGAAACGCCGAATTTCAGGATATTTCCGGACAAGTGGGCCAGCTGGCCCTTCAGGGTCCCCTGGCGAAAAAGATCCTTCTGGAGGCGACGGACGGCGGGCGGCTGCCTACAGCTTACTACAGCGCTTCGGTCGGATGTACGGTGGGGGGAGTCCCCTGCATGATCTCCAGGACCGGATATACAGGTGAGGACGGCTATGAGCTCTATATGGAGGCGGACAGGGCGGCCGAACTGTGGGAGATCCTCATGGAGGCCGGAAAAGAGGACGGACTGGTCCCCTGCGGGCTGGGCGCCAGGGATACCCTCAGGCTGGAGGCGGCCATGCCCCTCTACGGCCACGAAATGGATGAGGGAGTGACGCCTCTGGAAGCAGGACTTTCCGCTTTTGTAAAAATGGAAAAAGAAGATTTCATCGGAAAAGAGGCTCTTTTGGCCGCGGGAGCGCCGGGACGCAGGAGAGTGGGCCTGAAGGTGACGGGCAGGGGGATCATCCGGGAGGAGTGCCCGCTGTTTGACGGGGAGACCCAGGTGGGCGTGACCACGTCTGGTACCCATGCTCCATATCTGAAGTATCCGGTGGCCATGGCCCTGGTGGACAGGGAGCACGGAACGGAGGGACAGCTCCTCACCGCGCTGGTACGGGGCAGGAAGATTGAGGCCCAGGTGGTGCCTCTTCCCTTTTATAAGAGAAAAAAATAAAAAACATATAAGGAGGAAATCGTTATGAATTATCCGGAGGAGCTTTTTTATTCTGCATCCCATGAGTGGGTGAAGACAGAGGGAGACTGCGTGTGGATCGGGATCACGGATTTCGCCCAGGATGCGCTGGGGGATCTGGTCTATGTGAACCTTCCCGAGGTGGGAGATGAGGTGACGGCGGGAGAGGTCTTTGCCGATGTGGAATCGGTGAAGGCGGTGTCCGACATCTATTCGCCCGTCACAGGTACGGTGGCGGAGATCAATGAGGACCTTTTGGATGCGCCTGAGACCATCAACCAGTCTCCGTATGAGGCGTGGTTCGTGAAGATCGAGGGCGTCACGGATCAGGAGGAGCTTTTATCCGCCGGACAGTACCGGGCGATGGCGGAGGAGCAGGCAGGAGGTGTATGATGGGTTCCTATATCCCCAATACGGAGCAGGAGCGAAAGGAAATGCTGGAGGCCGCCGGCTTTTCGGATTTCCGGGAGCTCTATGAAAGCGTGCCGGAGGAGATCCGGCTGAAGGATGGGCTGTCCCTTCCGCCGGGACAGGCGGAGCTTGCCGTCAGGAGGACCATGGAGGGGCTGGCCGGAAAGAACCGGGTGTTTTCCCATATCTTCCGGGGCGCCGGTTCTTATCACCACTACATACCGGCCATCGTGGACGAGATCGCTTCCAGGGAGAAGTTCGTGACGGCTTACACGCCTTATCAGGCGGAGATCAGCCAGGGGATTCTCCAGTCCATCTTTGAATATCAGACGATGATCTGTGAGCTGACAGGCATGGAGGTCTCCAACGCCTCGGTCTATGACGGAGCTTCGGCGGCCGCGGAGGCCGCGGCCATGTGCGTGGGAAAGAAGCGGAAGACCGTGCTGGTGAGCGGGGCGGCAAATCCCAGAGTGCGGAAAGTGATGGAGACCTACTGCTTCGGAAACGGGAGCCTGTACCTGGAGATCCCTCAGAAGGACGGCCTTACGGATCCGGAACAGCTTTCCGCGCTGCTGTCGGAGGAGACGGCCTGCGTATATGTGGAGCAGCCCTCCTTCTTCGGCTGCATCGAAGATCTGGAGAACCTATCCCGGCTGGTCCATGAGGCAGGGGCGAAATTCATCGCCGGCTGCAATCCCATGGCTCTGGCGCTACTTAAGACGCCGGGAGAGTGCGGAGCGGACATCGCGGTGGGCGAAGGACAGCCTCTGGGGATCCCCATGGGATTCGGTGGGCCGTATCTGGGCTATATGGCGGCTTCCAAAGAGATGTTTCGGAAGCTGCCGGGCCGTATGGTGGGCCAGACTGTGGACAAGGACGGAAAGCGCGGCTTTGTATTGACCCTCCAGGCCAGGGAGCAGCATATCCGCCGGGAGAAGGCCGGGAGCAATATCTGTTCCAACGAGGCGCTCTGCGCCATGCGGGCGGCGGTGTATCTGGCGGCCATGGGAGCGGAGGGGCTTAAGGAGGCGGCGGGGCAGTGTGCGGCCAAGGCCCATTATCTACAGAAAGCCCTGGAAGAGGCCGGACTGTCCCCGGAATATCCGTCTGAATTTTTCCATGAGTTTGTGACGGTGTCGGATATACCTTCAGAAACGATCCTGAAAGCGCTGGAGGAACAGGGCATACTGGGGGGACTGCCTCTGGACGGCCGCAGGATCCTGTGGTGCGCCACGGAGATGAACACCAGGGAAGAGATGGATCAGACGGCATCTGTGGTAAAGGAGGTGACAGGGGCATGAAGCTGATATTTGAACGGGGAGCTGCCGGGAGAGGCTGTTCCATCCTGCCGGCCTGCGACGTGCCGGAGGTGGGGCTCCGCGCCGGAAAGCGGGAGCGGGAACTGCGTCTTCCTTCTCTGTCGGAGACGGAGATCAACCGGCATTATTCCGAGCTGGAACAGCAGGTCTACGGAGTCAACAGCGGCTTCTATCCGCTGGGCTCCTGCACCATGAAATACAATCCCAAGATCAATGAGGCGGCGGCCTCCCTGCCCGGCTTCGCGGGACTCCATCCGCTCCAGCCGGAGCATACGGCCCAGGGGGCTCTGGAGCTTCTGGCCGGAGCGGAAAAGGCTCTCTGCGAGATCACCGGGATGGACCGGATGAGCTTTCAGCCGGCGGCCGGGGCCCACGGAGAGTTTACAGGCCTGCTCCTCATAAAGGCTTATCACAAAAAGCGGGGCGAAGGGGAGAAGAGGACCAAGATCCTGGTGCCCGACTCGGCCCATGGGACCAATCCGGCCAGCGCGGCCATGGCCGGTTTTACGGTGGTCAATATCCCTTCGGGACCGGATGGATGCGTGGATCTTTCCAAGCTCAGGGAGGCGGCCGGTGAGGACACGGCCGGTCTCATGCTGACCAATCCCAATACGGTGGGGCTTTTTGACCGGAATATCCTGGAGATCACCGGGATCGTCCATGAGGCCGGAGGCCTGTGCTACTACGACGGGGCCAATCTCAATGCGGTCATGGGCATCGTCCGCCCCGGCGACATGGGATTCGATGTGGTCCATCTGAATCTCCACAAGACGTTTTCCACGCCCCATGGAGGCGGCGGTCCGGGAAGCGGCCCGGTGGGCTGCAAGGGATTTCTGGCGCCGTTCCTGCCGGGAGAGATGGCGGCAGAAAGGGAGGACGGCAGCTATGGATTTGAGATCCCGCCTGAAACAGTGGGGGCGGTCAGGAGCTTCTGCGGCAATTTCCTGGTGGTGGTGAAGGCATACGCCTACATCCTGTCCCTGGGAGCGGATGGGATCCCGGAGGCGGCCGAAAACGCGGTCTTAAACGCCAACTATATGAAGAAAAAGCTGGAGAAGGCGTACCGGATGGCGTATCCGGGGACCTGCATGCATGAATTTGTCATGGATCTTTCGGAGCTCAAGGAACGGACGGGAGTCTCGGCTCTGGATATTGCCAAGGGTCTCCTGGACGGCGGGGTCCATCCTCCCACCATGTATTTCCCTCTGATCGTCCATGAAGCGCTGATGTTCGAGCCTACGGAGACTGAGAGCCGGGAGACCCTGGACGGGGCCGCGGAGCTTCTTTTGGAACTGTTCCGGAAGGCCCAGGAGAAGCCGGAGGAGCTCCATGAGGCGCCCCAGGGAGCTCCGGTGAAGCGGCTGGATGAAGTGCAGGCGGCCAGAAAGCCGGTGCTGAGGTATTCCTATGATTCATAAGCTGGGGATCCTCTTCGCCGGGGGCACGGATCCCTATTCCAATCTGGCCATGGAAGAGTATCTGACCTTCCATGTGGAGGAAGGACAGGTGATCTTGTATCTGTGGCAGAATCAGAATACCGTCGTCATCGGCCGGAATCAGAACGCCTGGGCGGAGTGCCGGGCGGCGGAGCTTGAGGAGGACGGCGGCCGGCTGGCCCGCCGCCCTTCCGGCGGCGGAGCGGTCTATCACGATCTGGGGAATCTGAATTTTTCTTTTATTGCCAGGAGAGCGGATTATTCCGTGGACCGCCAGCTTTCCGTCCTTTTGGAAGCCGTGGAGAGTCTGGGCGTCCGGGCGGAAAAGACGGGGCGCAACGATGTGGCGGTGGAGGGATATAAGATCTCCGGAAACGCCTTTTTGGAGTCGGGAGACTACTGCTGCCACCACGGCACGCTCCTTTTGTCCGTGGAGAAGGAAAAGATGGCGAAATATCTGAATGTGTCCCGGGAAAAGCTGAAGGCCAAGGGTGTGGCTTCTGTAAAGAGCCGGGTGGCCAATCTGTCCCAGTGGCTGCCGGGCATCACGCCGGAGAAGGCGGCGGAGGCTCTGGAGGAGGCTTTTGAGAAGGTGTACGCGGGACGGGCGGAGCGGCTGTCCCTGGATAAGGAAGCCTTAAAGCAGATCGAGACGGGGCGGGAGCGGTTCGCTTCCAGGGCCTGGATCTATGGGAAGGAGACGGAGGTCACCTTTCAGACGGGCGCCAGGTTCCCCTGGGGAGGCATTGAGATGGGATTCCTGACGGAGACGGGGCAGATACGGCGGTGCCGGATCTATTCCGATGCCATGGATGCAGGCTGGATCCGGCGTCTGGAAGAAGCTCTGACAGGGATTCCTTTCCGGGAGCGGGAGCTCCTGGCGGCTTTGGAGCGCGTGCCGGGACCGGCCGGGCCTTCCGAAGATGTGAGGAAGCTGCTGGCAGAGAGCCTGGGGACAGGAGAATGAGCAGAAGGAGGCAGAACATGGAGAAGGAAACCTACGGGCTTGTGGTCATCGGAGCAGGTCCGGGCGGATATACGGCGGCCCTTTCGGCAGCGCGGGCCGGGATACGGACGGCGGTGGTGGAAAGGAGCCTGACAGGAGGAACCTGCTTAAACAGAGGCTGCATCCCCACCAAGACGGTGCTGCACGGCGCGGAGCTCTTTCGCCGGACGGAGGAAGCGGCGGACTACGGACTCCTGACCGGAGAGACCGGGATGGACCTGGAGCGTCTCGCGGCCAAGGGCGGGGAGATACAGGAGACGCTGCGAAGCGGCATTGAGGGGCTTTTTGCCAGACAGAAGGTGGAGCTCATCCGGGCGGAAGGGGAGATCCTGGAGGCCGGGACCGTGAAGGCGGGAGACAGGATCTTAAAGACGGAGCGGATCCTCATCGCCTCCGGCTCAGAGCCGGTCATGCTGCCGGTGCCGGGAAGCGATCTGCCCGGCGTCGTCACCAGCGACGGGATCCTGTCCCGGCCTCTTTCGGGCCTTGGACGGGTCCTGATCGTGGGCGGCGGCGTCATCGGGACAGAGTTTGCCTGCGCGTTCCGGGATCTGGGGATCCAGGTGGTGATCGTGGAGGCGCTGGACCGGCTACTGGCGGGGATGGACAGGGAAATATCCCAAAGCCTGCGCCAGCTCTTTAAGAAGAGGGGCATAGAGCTCCATCTCTCCGCACGGGTGGAGGAATTCCGCCGGGATGCGGACGGCGGTCTCGTTTGCCGCTTCCTGGAGAAGGAGAAGGAAACGGAAGAGCGGGCCGATCTGATCCTGGTGGCGGCGGGCCGGCGGCCTTGCCTGCGGGGGATCGATACGGAGCGGCTGGGGATCCGGACAGAACGGGGACGGATCCTGGTGGATGAAAACGGAGAGACCAGCGTGCCCGGCATCTATGCCCTGGGAGATGCGACGGGAGGGATCCAGCTGGCCCACGCGGCCGCGGCCCAGGCCAAGAGGCTGGCGGCCCATCTTGCCGGAAAGGCATCTCCGGTCTCCATGGAGACCGTGCCCTCCTGCGTCTACACGGATCCGGAGATCGCCTGCGTGGGGCTCACGGAAGCGCAGGCCAGGGAGAGGGGGATCCAGGCGGTATCCGCCAAATATCCCATGCTGGCCAACGGAAAGACTGTGGTGGAAAGCGGCGAGAGAGGCTTCATCCGGATCGTGGCGGAGAGGGGGAGCGGGAGATTTTTGGGAGCTCAGATGTTCTGCGGCAGGGCCACCGATATGATCGCGCTCTGTTCCATGGCCCTGGGCTGCGGCCTGACGCTGGAGCAGATGGCCTGCGCCGTCTATCCGCATCCTACCTACTCGGAAGGACTGGGAGAGGCTGTGGAGCTGTGTCTGGAAAAAATATAGAAGACTGATCCGGAGGCCGGACCGCGTATGCGGCCCGGTCTTTTTTTGGCTGCGGCGGAGAGGAAGCCTGCCGCTTATGAGGCCTGCCGCAGGCGGAGGACCTCGCGGGAGCGGAAGGGCGGATAGAGCGGGAGGCTCTGGAATGGTGGGGAAAAACAGTCTCACAGGTACAAAAATCTATTTGTCAATATTGTATATAATTTCACAAATTGTTCCGTTAAAATAAAAAAATCTACACAAAGCCTTGACGTGGTATATTATTTTTATTAGAATATATTGTATAGAATGTGAGAATTGCAGTACGATTTTTTGGCAAAAGCTTATATCGTTTTGCGATATGCGGGAAGACGGCCGGAAAACGGGAATACTCAGTAAAGGAAAAAGGAGGGCAGAGACATCAGGGACCGGAGTGTTCCGGAAGAACGCCGGACCGGCCGCGCCGGGCCAAAGAACCGGAAACCATCGTGAAAGATAAAGACAACAGAGCAAAATTCTTACAAAGAGGTGAAAACACGTCATGAAAAAACAACCGAAAAGTATCCACATCCTGATCGCCGCGGTCCTCTTTCTGGCGCTCCGCCTGATCCTGGGCAGATGCACCGGTATGGGCATCACAGCCGCCGGAGCTTCTACGCTGTCGCTGTTCATCGCGACGATCTATCTCTGGCTGACCTACGGCACCGGCTGGACCAGCATGCTGTCCATCAGCGCCCTGGCCTTCACGGGCATCATGCCGGCCTCCACCATCATGGCCAACTCGTTCGGAAACTCGACGACGGTCATCTGCATCGGCACGCTGATCCTGTGCGTCGCGCTGGAAGAAAACGGCGTGACCACGCTGATCTCCAACTGGTTCATCACCAGGAAGGTGGTCAGCAAGCGGCCTTATATGTTCCTGTTCATGTTCCTGCTGGCAAACCTGGTGGTCTGCTATTTCATGGAAGCCACCGCGGTCATGATCATCTTCCTGGCCCTCGCCAAAGGGATCCTGGACAGTCTGGGCTACACCGCGGAAGACAGATTTTCCAAGGCGCTTTATCTGGGCGTGCTGTGGATCACCTGCGTGGGCAACGGCGCCACGCCCATCGGCCATCCCGTTCCCCTGCTGATGCTGAATTCCATGGCGGAGATGACGGGAGCTCCCGTATCCTGGGTGAAGTATATGCTCATCGGGATCCCGCTGTCTCTGGTGACGCTGGCGTTGACCATCCTGGTCATCCGCTTCGTCCTGCGGCCGGACTGCTCCAAATACGACGCCTATGATGTGGAAGAGCGGCGCAGGCATTTGCAGAAGCTGAGCAAGCGCGGAGTGGCTTCTGTTATCGTGTATCTGGCTTTGATCGTTGTCTGGCTGCTGCCCGATTTCATCGGATCCATCCTGCCTCAGGTGGAGGCGGTCCTCGACCAGGTCGGCGCTTCCATTTTCTCCCTGCTGGCTGTGGCCATCATCTGCGCCATCCGTGTGGAAGGAGAGCCGGTGCTGAAGTATGAGACCGCTGTCAAGAAGATCTCCTGGCCTACCGTATTTTTCATCGCCTGCATTTTCCTGTACGCCTCCGCCTTCAATATGGAGAGCGGCGGGATCAATGTATTCCTGAGAAATCTGGTGGCTCCCATCACCAGTAATCTGCCGGCTGTGGTTTTGGCGGCCGTATTCCTGCTCTTTGTCATCGTGGCGACCAATTTCTTCTCCAACGGCGTCATCGGCACCATCGGCATCTCCGTGGGCGTGCCGGCCCTGATGGCCATTTCATCGGTGGGATTTGTCACCGCCTACGGCGTGCTGGTGGCGATCCTGTGCAACATGGGAGTCGCGACTCCCGGCGGCAGCGGTTTCGTGGCCCTGGCTCAAAAGGACGGCTATATCACCGGCGGAGAGACCCTCAGGTACAGCATGCTGGTCATCATCCTGATGTATGCGGCCGTCATGCTGATCTTCTGGCCCATCGCCAATCTGCTCTTTTAAACTTGACAGGGGCGGCCGCCCCGTTTGGACAGAAAGATAACTTACAAAGGAGGTAGTTCTGATATGGATGTTAGCGCGCTGTATGAAGAGCGGCTCCAGCGTTTCGACGACGTGATGAGCCGAAGGATCCCGGACCGGGTCCCGGTCATCCCCAATATGAATACCTGGATGTACCAATTCTCCGGAATCAGTGTGAAAAAGGCTTTTCTGGAGGATCCCAACGAGATCTTCAACGCGGCTAAGTATATGACCGACCGTATCCCCATGGATGCCCTGATGAGCACGTCCAATACGGTTCCGTTAAAGGTGGCGGAGAATATCGGCCCCGACGAGGGCATCTATACCTGCTCCGAGAATGGAGTGCAGATCAAGGGAAGCCACGGCCGTCTGATGGAAGCGGAGGAATATAAGCTTCTGGCCGAGGATCCCATGAAGTTTTTCGCCAATGTGCTGGTCCCCAGGAAGTTTAAGGCGTTCCGGGAAGCTTCCCTGGAAAAGAAAGTGGAGCTCATCAAGCAGGCCTACGCCGACAATGTGGCTTTTATACAGTTCAACCGCGCGGCCAACACCCGCATCGAGAAAGAGCTGGGCATGCCGCTGATCGTCCGCGCCACCAATTTCCTGGCGCCGGACATCGTGCTGGATTATCTGCGGGACTTTGTGGGCGTTTCCCTGGACGTTCGCCGGAATCCGGATGAGATGTACGCCGCCTGCCTGTCGCTGTACGATTACATCCTGGAGATGTTTGACGACACGGCGACGCCGCCTGACCGGAAGATCCTCTTTACGCCGCTGCATCTGCCTACTTATCTGCGGCCTAAGGATTTTGCCAAGCTGTACCTGCCTTTCATGAAGAAGTATCTGGAAGAAATGGCGGTGAAGCGCGGATATTCCGTATATTTCTTCATGGAGAACAACTGGATGCCGTACCTGGATCTTTTGCAGGAGCTGCCGGAGAACACGAAGTTTTTGGGGCTGTTCGAGACGGAGAAGGTGGAAGAGCTGGCGGAGATCAAGCGCCGTCTGGGGACCCGTTTTATCGTTATGGGCGGCATGCCGGTTTCCACGCTGCTGTTCGGTTCCAAGACGGACGTTATCGAGACTTGCAAGAGGTGTTTGGACCAGCTGGCTCCCGGAGGCGGATACATCTTTTCCACGGACAAGACTCTGATGACTTTCAACGACGGCACGCCGGAGAACGTCATCACTGCCTGCGAGTATGTTACGGAGCATGGAAAATATTGATTCTGGGAAAGGAAGGATGCGAGATGGCTGAATACGCGACTACACTGGACGGCGATACCATGGAAGCTTTTGAGATTGCGGCCAGAGAGATCGCCGAGGAAAAGGGCATGGATCTGGAAAATGTGGAAAAGAGCATGAAAAAACTGATCTATCTCTTTATCACCAGGATCTGAGGTCTTCTGAGAGACCGGACGGAAAACAGAACATGGTGATATAGGCTCAGGATCCCGGACTATGGCCGGGTACGATATATGGATGCCTCCTGTATTTCGCGGGAGGCGTCCATTTTGTTAGGGGATCCTTGCCGGCCCGGGAAAACGCGGTAGGTGACATTGTCACAGAACGGATGGAAAAGATCCTGTATACTAAGGCCATAAAGATAAGGAGGGACCTGATATGAGACTGAAAGATAAAGTAGCTGTCATCACAGGCGGGAGCCGCGGCATCGGCTTTGCCACCGCCTCTCGTTTTCTGGAGGAGGGCGCCTCGGTCATCGTGGCGGCCAGTTCCCGGGAATCCGCGGGCCGGGCGGTCTCGGCCCTTAAGGAAAAATATCCGGAGGCGGAGGTCTCTGGCATCAGCCCGGACCTGGCCAGTCTGGAATCGGTGCGGGAAGCGTTCCGGGAAGTGGTCTTAAGGTACGGGCGTCTGGACATCCTGGTGAACAACGCCGGTGTTTCTGACAGTACGCCCTTCCTGGAATATACGGAGGAGACCTTTGACAAGGTGATGGATCTGAACCTGAAGGGCGTGTTCCATTGCAGCCTCGCGGCGGCGGAATATATGGAGGAGCAGGGAGAGGGCGTGATCCTTTCCACCTCCTCCATGGTCAGCATTTCCGGTCAGCCCAGCGGCATGGCGTATCCGGCGTCCAAGTTCGCGGTGAACGGCCTGACCATATCCCTGGCGAGGGAGCTGGGACCCAAGGGAATCCGTGTCAACGCGGTGGCCCCCGGCATCATCGAGACCGATATGATGAAGGCGGTCCCCAGGGAAGTGATCGAGCCCATGACGGCCCGCATTCCCCTGCGCCGTCTGGGACAGCCGGAGGACATTGCCGGAGCTTTCGTATTCCTGGCCTCTGACGAGGCTTCCTATATCACCGGCGTGGTGCTGAGCGTAGACGGTATGATGAGAGTCTGACGGAGATGGGGACAATGGGACTTTTCCGTTTTTTCAGACTGCCTGACATCCATCAGGGAGTGAAGGAATATCAAAAGGATCCGGGGGCCGTCCTGCTGGATGTGCGCACTGCGCAGGAGTATGGGAGCGGCCATATCCCCGGCAGCAGAAATCTCCCGCTGCAGGACATCGGCAGAGTAGCGCTGGAAAAGGACACGGCGCTGTACGTCTATTGCCAGTCCGGCGTCAGGAGCCGCCGGGCAGCGGAGCAGCTTCGGGAGATGGGGTATACGAAAGTCCATGATATAGGCGGCATCGCCGCCTATTCCGGAAAGGTGGAACGGTAGATGAAAGTGGTGATCGTGGGCGGCGTGGCGGGCGGAGCCACTGCCGCGGCAAGGATCCGCAGGCTGGACGAGCAGGCTGAGATCGTGGTGTTTGAGCGGTCCGGCTATATTTCTTACGCCAACTGCGGACTGCCTTATTACATCGGAGATGTCATAACAGATCCGGAGGCGCTGACGCTCCAGACTCCGGAGAGCTTTTTTTCGCGGTTCCGGGTGCGGATGAAGGTCCGCCATGAGGTCACGGCGGTCCATCCGGAGAGAAAGACGGTCACGGTGAAGGAGCTGGAGACCGGCAGGGTGTTTGAAGAGGAGTACGATAAGCTCCTGCTGTCGCCGGGAGCGAAGCCTGTCCGTCCGGACCTGCCCGGCATAGAGAGCGGCAGGGTCTTTACCCTGCGCACAGTGGAGGATACGTTCCGGATCCGGGAGTTCATCCGGGAAAATAAGCCCAGGTCTGCCGTCATGGCCGGCGGAGGCTTCATCGGGCTGGAGACGGCGGAGAACCTGCGGGAACTGGGGCTGGACGTCACCATCGTGCAGAGGCCGAAACAGCTGATGAATCCTTTTGACCGCGACATGGCGTCTTTGATCCACGCCCAGATGCGAAACCACGGCGTCCGGCTGGCGCTGGGATACGGCGTGGAGGGATTTGAGGAAAAGGACGGCGGCATAGATGTGCTGCTTGGGGGACATGCTCCCATCCGCGCCGATATGGTGATCTTGGCCATCGGCGTCCGTCCGGAATCGGCCCTGGCGGAGAAGGCCGGATTGAAGCTGGGGGTCAAGGGAAGCATCCTGGTCAACGACAGGATGGAGACGTCCGTCCCGGATATTTATGCCGTGGGCGACGCCGTGCAGGTGATCCATTCCGTCACCGGTGAAGAGACCGTGATTCCGCTGGCAGGTCCCGCCAATAAGCAGGGGCGCATCGCGGCGGACAATATCTGCGGCAGGGACAGCCGCTATCCCGGCAGTCAGGGGAGCTCGGTCATCAAGGTCTTTGATATGACGGCGGCCGCCACCGGGATCAATGAGACCCATGCCCGCAGAGCCGGGCTGGATGCGGATTCGGTGGTCCTGTCGCCCATGGATCACGCGGGCTACTATCCGGGCGGGAAGCTGATGACGGTGAAGGTGGTCTTTGAGAAAGGCTCTTACCGCCTCCTGGGCGCTCAGATCGTGGGCTATGGGGGAGTGGATAAGCGCATCGACGTGCTGTCCGCCGCCATCTATGGGGGCCTGAAGGCCACACAGCTGAAGGAGCTGGATCTCGCCTACGCGCCGCCCTACTCTTCTGCCAAGGATCCTGTGAATATGGCCGGCTTTATGATCGAAAATATCGCGGAGGGGCTCCTGAAGCAGTGGCACCTGCGGGATCTGGAGAAGCTTCCCATGGACGGCAGCGCGACGCTCCTGGACGTCAGGACGGCCGGCGAGTACAGGCGCGGACATGCGGCCGGCTTTGTCAACATTCCCGTGGACGAGCTGCGGGAGCGCCTGGATGAGATCCCGGAGGGCAGGCCGGTCTATGTGATCTGCCAGAGCGGGCTGCGCAGCTATATCGCCTGCCGCATCCTGGAGGGAAACGGCTTTGAAGCCTACAATTTCTCCGGCGGATTCCGGTTCTATGACGCCGTGCTGCATGACAGGGCGCTGACGGAGGCGGCGTATGACTGCGGCATGGACAGGCCGCGGGATGAGGCGTGACCTCCATCGGAACACACAAAGACCCCGCAGAAACGCAAAGCCTTGCGCCCCTGCGGGGTCATCAAAAGGGGAGGATAAGTATTTCTCTTTTCTTTGGTACTAGTCACAGTATTCCCGGAATGAAGAGGTTTATACCTCTTTTTTTCTTTTTATTGAAACTTGTTCTCATTAAGAAAAGCGGCTATAATGATTCCTATGGACAGGAGGGGGAAGAGTATGGCGAAGCTTATGGATATGACAGACGGGAGCCCGTCGCGGCTCCTTTTGCGGCTTGCCTGGCCGGCGGTGGTGGGAAATCTGGCGGAGCAGCTGTATCTGCTGGCGGACAAAGCCATAGTGGGACGGTATGTGGGCGCGGAGGCCTTTTCGGCGGTGGGCGCCGTCAGCGCGCCTGTTTTCGTGTTCATGTCCCTGTGCATCGGCACCCAGACCGGCATCGGGATCCTGACGGCCCAGTATTACGGGGCGGGGGATCACCGGGGCGTCGCGTCCGTGATCCGAAACGGCGCTTATGTGATCCTTCTTGGGTCCCTGGTCATGACGCTTTTGGCCATGTTCTTTTCAGAACCGCTCCTGCGGCTTTTGGGGACGCCGGAGTCTCTGATGGCGGACGCCGTCACTTATATGAAGATCTATCTGGCGGGGCTGACTTCCATCTCCGTATGCTTCTCCTGCTTCCATGTGCTGCGGGCCCTGGGAAATTCCGGCGTGCCCATGGCGGTGGTGGTGTTTTCCAGCCTTTTAAATGTGGGGCTGGACCTGTATTTTGTCGCCGTGCTGAAGGCGGGAGTGGCGGGAGCGGCCCTGGCCACGGCCCTTTCCCAGACTGCCGCCGCGGCTGCCTGCGTGATCTACGGGTTTGTATCGGTGCCGTATTTCCGGGAAGCCTTTCGGAGTCTCCGGCCGGAGAAGGACATGGTCCGGCGGACGGTGCTGGTTTCCCTGCCGGCGGGAGGGCAGAACGCGTTTACTTATATCTCGGGAAGCCTGCTCCAGAGCATCGTCAACGGATTCGGCGTGACGGCCATCGGGGCCTTTACGGCCACATCCCAGATGGAGTCCCTGATCCGCCATATCTATCTGGGGCTGGGAGCCGCTTCGGCGGCTTTCACGGGGCAGAATATGGGAGCCGGACTGGAGAGGAGGGCCAGAGAAGGGGCAGGGGCCGCGGTCAGGATCTCGGCGGCCGTCTCCTTTGTCCTGGCAGTCACGTTTCTGGCGGGGGCCGGGCCCATCATGTCGGTCTTTGTGGAGGATCCGGCCATGGTGGAGCTGGCGGCGCGGGGCATGCGGATCCTGTCGCTGTTCTTTGTCTGGATGGGAACGGCCCAGGTGTTCCATCATTTCCTCAACGGAGCGGGAGATACGGTCTATCCCCTGGTCAACGGCGCGGTGGAGGCGGCGGCCCGCATACTTTTCGCGGCGGCCCTGGCGCTGTGGATCCCGGGAGGCGGAGTGGGCGGCATATGGACGGCCACGGGCCTCGCGTGGCTGGTGTCGGCCGTTTCCGTATATCTGCGGTACCGGCAGGGACGCTGGCGGGGAAAGTCCCTTGTACGGAAGGAATGACTTATGCTATACTTCCTTTGATAAGGAGGCGGGACCATGGCTTATACCAGTTTTGCGGAAGTATATGACAAATTTATGGACAATATCCCCTATGAGGAGTGGTACGTCTATCTGAGGGGACTTCTCGAGCGCTTCGGCTGCCGGGGCGGTCTGGCGGCGGAGCTGGGCTGCGGGACCGGAAATATGACGGAGCTTCTGGCGGCCGGCGGTTATGATATGATCGGCATCGACAATTCAGAGGAGATGCTGTCCATCGCCATGGAGAAGCGGGGAGAGTCGGGCCTGGATATCCTGTATCTTCTGCAGGATATGCGGGAATTTGAGCTCTACGGCACTGTGGGAGCCATCGTCAGCGTGTGCGATTCCATGAATTATCTGACGGAATATGAGGACCTGGTCCAGGTGCTACGGCTGGCCAATAATTATCTGGATCCCGGCGGCGTGTTTATCTTTGACCTCAATACGGTCTATAAGTACCGGGAGGTGATGGGGAACAGGACCATCGCGGAGGACCGGGAGCATGAAAGCTTCATCTGGGACAATTCCTACGACGAGGAGACGAGGATCAATGAATATGATCTGTCCATCTTCATGGATTCGGGAATGGAAGAAGGAGGAGTTCCGCTCTATCATAAGTATGAAGAAACCCATTATCAGAGGGCTTATACGCTGGAAGAAGTGGAGCGGGCCGTGGAGGAGGCCGACATGAGGCTGGAGGCTGTCTACGGAGCTTTCACGGAGGAGGCACCCCGGGAAGACAGCGAGAGGATCTATGTGATCGCCAGGGAGCAGGGAAAAGAAAGGAATGGATGATATGGAGAACAGAGGAGATTATATTGTCCGGGCCACGGCTGCGGACGCCAGGATCCGGGCTTTTGCGGCTTCCACCAGGGATCTGGTGGAGGAGGCCAGGAAAAGGCATGATACGAGTCCTGTGGCTACGGCGGCCCTGGGACGCCTCCTGACGGCCGGAGCCATGATGGGCTCCATGATGAAGGGAGAGAAGGATGTCCTCACCCTGAGGGTGCAGGGAGACGGCCCCATCGGAGGGATCACGGTGACGGCTGCCTCCAACGGAGATGTGAAAGGCTGCGTGGTGAATCCCGAGGTGCTGATTCATGCCAACGCGAAAGGGAAGCTGGATGTGGCGGGAGCGGTAGGGCGCGGGACCTTGACCGTGATCCGGGACATCGGCCTGAAGGAGCCTTATTCCGGCCAGATCGATCTGGTGAGCGGAGAGCTGGCGGAGGATCTGACGTATTACTACGCCGTATCGGAGCAGGTGCCTTCCAGCGTGGGGCTGGGCGTCCTGATGAACCGGGAAAATACGGTGCGGCAGGCAGGCGGGTTCATCATCCAGCTGATGCCGGAGGCGGGAGACGAGCTGATCGATGAACTGGAGGCCCATCTGAGCCAGATCACTTCCGTCACGGAGCTTCTGGACCGGGGCATGGGACCGGAAGAGATCCTGGGGCAGATCCTGGGCGGATTCGGACTGGAGATCCTGGACAGGCTCCCGGCCAGGTTCCGCTGCGACTGCTCCCGGGAAAAGGTGGAGAAGGCTCTGATCAGCGTGGGCAGGGAGGAGCTTTTGGACATGATACGGGAGGGAAAGCCGGCAGACGTTTCCTGCCATTTCTGCGGAGAACACTACCAATTCCGGACGGAAGAGCTGGAAGAACTGGTGCGCCGTCTGGAAATTGATAAATAATCCACAAATATTGTATGAAAAAAGATACAAAAATTATAAAAAATAGCAAAAAAATAGTTTGCGAGGATGATTTCTTATGATATAATACTATCAGCAGGCGGACCGGTCTGTTATTTGTTGTCTGATCAGATGAGACGCTTCCTGTCCGGGCGGCGCTCTTGACAGGCGGCGGGAGCGGTCCTTCATCTGATGATGCCCGCAGAGAGGCGCAGGGCGCCCCGCCGGCTGGAACCGGCCTGGAATCTGCGCGGACCCGCAGGGGCGGGCGCTGAACCATTATTAACACAGGAGGGATTTATAACATGGCAAAATGGGTGTATTTGTTTAGAGAGGGCAATGCCAATATGCGGAACCTTCTCGGAGGAAAGGGAGCCAACCTGGCGGAGATGACCAACCTTGGCCTTCCGATTCCTCAGGGCTTTACTGTGACGACAGAAGCCTGCACAGATTATTACAACAATGGGAAAAAGATCTCCGAAGAGATCCAGGGCCAGATCTTTGAAGCTTTGAAATGGCTGGAGACCGAGAATGGAAGGAAGTTCGGAGATACGGAGAATCCGCTCCTGGTATCCGTGCGTTCCGGCGCCAGAGCCTCCATGCCCGGTATGATGGATACCATCCTGAATCTGGGACTCAACGACGTTTCCGTGGAAGGATTCGCGAAGAAGACGGGCAATCCCAGATTTGCCTACGATTCCTATAGAAGATTCATCCAGATGTTCTCCGACGTGGTCATGGAAGTGCCCAAGTCCTTCTTTGAGAAGATCATCGACGAGGTCAAGGAAGCGAAGGGCGTTCACTACGATACGGAGCTGACGGCTGACGATCTGAAGGAGCTGATCGCCAGGTTCAAGGAAGTCTATAAGAATGCCATGGGCGGCGAGGAGTTCCCTCAGGATCCCAAGGTACAGCTGATGGAAGCGGTCAAGGCTGTGTTCCGTTCCTGGGACAACCCCCGTGCCATCGTATACAGAAGGATGAACGACATCCCCGGCGACTGGGGTACTGCCGTCAATGTACAGACCATGGTATTCGGCAATATGGGCGATACCTCCGGTACCGGCGTTGCCTTTACCCGTAACCCCGCGACAGGCGCCAAGGGAATCTTCGGAGAATATCTGATCAATGCCCAGGGCGAGGACGTGGTGGCAGGCGTCCGTACTCCCCAGCCCATCACCAAGCTGGCTGAGGATCTGCCGGAATGCTATAAGGAATTCATCCAGATCGCCAATAAGCTGGAGGACCATTACCGCGATATGCAGGATATGGAGTT
>CAJFUL010000074.1 GCA_904420245.1 Candidatus Paralachnospira avium | reverse complement strand
ACATCCCCATTTCGGAGATCACGGACCAGTATCTGGAGTATGTGAGCGCCATGGACAAGGAAGATCTGGACGTGGTCAGCGACTTTCTGGTGATGGCGGCCACTCTGCTGGACATCAAGTCCAGGATGCTGCTCCCGGAGGAGGAGAGCGGCGGGGAAGAGCAGGAAGATCCCAGGCAGGAGCTGGTGGAGCGGCTGCTGGAATATAAGATGTTCAAATATATGGCCGGTGAGCTCAAGGAACGGCAGGAGGAGGCCGAGAGAGTCTTCTTCAAGCCGGAAACCATTCCGGAGGAGGTGGAGAAGTACCGGCCTCCGGTGGACCTGGAAAGTCTGCTCTCCGGTCTTACTCTGGCCAAATTAAACAACATCTTCCAGGCTGTCCTGCGGCGGCAGGAGGAGAAGATCGATCCGGTCCGTTCCAAGTTCCGAAAGATCGAGAAGGAGCCTTTCCGGGTATCGGATAAGATCGGGGAGGTGCTGCGCCTGGCGGCCAGAGAGCGGCGCATGAGCTTCCGGGGGCTTCTGGCGGCCCAGTCAGGCAAGACGGAGCTGATCGTCACGTTTCTGGCGGTGCTGGAGCTGATGAAGATGGGAAGCATCGTCCTCACGGAGGAAGAGGACGATGATTTTGTGATGGAGGCTTCCGAGAGCCTCCTGGAGGATCCGGAGGGGCTGGCGGAGGAGATCGCCGGCAATCTGGTCCTGTAGGATATGAGAAGGGGCGTATATGGAGATAAAAGAGGCGAAGACCATCCTGGAGGCGGTGCTGTTTGCCATGGGAGGATCCGTGGGGATCAAATCCCTGGCGGAGGCGGCGGGACAGGATGAGGAGACCACGAAAAAACTGGTGCGCAGCCTGGCCGATGACTATGAAGCCCAGGGAAGGGGCATGAAGATCATCGAGCTGGAGGACGCTTTTCAGATGTGCACCAGGCCGGAATATTATGAGAACCTGATCCGGGTGGCGTCCCAGCCCAGGAAATATGTGCTGACAGAGGTGCTTTTGGAGACGCTTTCCATCATCGCCTACAAGCAGCCGGTGACCAGGCTGGAGATCGAGAATATCCGGGGGGTCAAATCGGACCACGCGGTCAACAAGCTGGTGGAATACGGACTGGTGGAGGAAGTAGGACGGCTCAATGTGCCGGGCCGCCCCATCCTCTTCGGCACGACGGAGGAGTTTCTGCGAAACTTCGGCGTTTCCTCCCTGGAGGAGCTGCCGGCCATGGGAGCCGAGCAGCTGGAAGAGTTCAAGCAGGAGGCCGAGGAAGAGGCGCAGCTTACATTGGATATACAGGAGGGCTGATATGAAGAAGATCGGATTTATCGGATGCGGAAATATGGCCAAGGCCATGATCGGCGGTATCGTAGGGAACCGACTGGCGGCGCCGGAGGAGATCATCGCTTCCAACAGGAGCAACGGCGCCCTGGAGTACGCGAAAGAGACCTGGGGCATCTGCGTGACGCCGGACAACAGGACGGCGGCGGAGGCGCAGATCGTGATCCTGGCGGTGAAGCCCCAGTTTTACAGCCAGGTGATCGAGGAGATCCGGGATGTGGTGACAGAGGACCAGATCGTCATGAGCATCGCCCCCGGAAAGACCCTGGCGTGGCTGGAGGAGCAGTTTGAAAAACCTCTCAAATTTGTCCGGGCCAATCCCAATACGCCGGCCCTGGTGGGAGAGGGGATCACTTCCGTATCCTTCGGCTCCAGGCTTACGGAGCAGGAAAAGAAACTGGTCATGGAAGTATTAGGCAGCTTCGGACGGGTGTCGGAAGCGCCGGAGTCCATGAGCGAGGCGGTGATCGCGGTCAGCGGCAGCGCGCCGGCTTATGTGTTTATGTTCATCGAGGCCATGGCCGACGGGGCAGTCTCCCTGGGGATGCCCAGAGCCCAGGCTTATGAATTTGCCTCCCAGGCAGTGCTCGGGGCGGCGAAAATGGTACAGGAGACCGGGATGCATCCCGGAGCTCTCAAGGATATGGTATGCTCACCGGGAGGGACCACCATCCAGGCGGTCCGCGTACTGGAAGAGCGGGGGTTGCGGAGCAGCGTCATCGAAGCGATGACTGCCTGCGCGGAGAAGGCAAAGGGTATGTAGAGACAGAAAGGAGATAAGAAATGGCAGCAATTGCGGAAATGACAAAGGAAGAGCTTTTGAAGCTTCAGGAGGAGCTGGAGAGACAATATGAGGATTATAAGGGACAGGGCCTTAAACTGGATATGTCCAGAGGAAAGCCCGGTCCGGCCCAGCTGGATCTCTCCAACGGCCTTCTGACTGCCCTTGCCGATTATCACACGGAGGCAGGCGCGGATGCCAGGAACTACGGCATTTTGGACGGCGTTCCCGAGGCGAAGAAGCTCTTTTCCGACCTTTTGGATATTCCCGTAGAGAAGATCCTCGTGGGAGGAAGCTCCAGCCTGAACCTGATGTATGATGAACTGGTCCGGCTGGTGCTGTTCGGGACCCATGGGGAGAAGCCCTGGAAGGACGTGGAAGGCGTCAAGTGGCTTTGCCCGGTTCCGGGGTATGACCGCCATTTCGGCGTGACGGAAGAGCTGGGGATCGAGATGATCCCGGTGCCCATGGATGCGGAAGGTCCGGATATGGACATGGTGGAGAAGCTGGTGGCAGAGGATGAGAAGATCAAGGGTATGTGGTGCGTGCCTCTCTACGCCAATCCCACCGGCATCTGTTACAGCGACAGGACTGTGGACCGTCTGGCTTCCATGAAGACGGCGGCCAGAGATTTCCGGATCTTCTGGGACAACGCCTACGGAGTCCATCATGTTTATGAGGAAGTGAAGCTGAAGGACATCCTGAAAGCCGCGGAAGCTTACGGAAACGAGGACCGGGTGATGTATTTCTTCTCCACTTCCAAGATCACCTTCCCCGGAGCAGGTCTGGCCATGATGGCTTCCAGCGAGTCCAATATGGCGGAGATCAAGAAGCATATGAATATCCAGACCATCGGATATGACAAGCTGAACCAGCTGCGCCATGTCCAGTATTTCAAGACGGCTGAGAACCTCCGGGCCCATATGAAGGAGCTGGGGGATGCGCTGAAGCCTAAATTTGACATGGTGGCCAGGATCCTGGAGGAAGAGCTGGGCGGCGAGGGAGTCGCTTCCTGGACGTCTCCCAAGGGCGGCTATTTCGTGTCGTTAGATACGCTTCCCGGCTGCGCCAAGGAGACGGTGGCCATGGCCAAGGAAGCAGGCGTGGTGATGACGGGAGCAGGCGCCACCTGGCCCTACAAGAAGGATCCGGAGGACAGGAACATCCGCATCGCGCCCACTTATCCGGAGCTTGACGAGCTGGAAAAGGCCCTCAGGCTGTTCTGTCTGTGTGTAAAGCTGACGGGGGTGCGGAAGCTCCTTCAGGAAAAATAAGGAGGCGAAAGAGTCATGTACGCAAAGAATATGTATGAGCTTGGGAGCAAGCGCTCTACGATCCGGGAGATCTTTGAGTTCGGCAAGCAGCGGATCGCCCAGGTGGGGGCGGAGAATGTCTTTGACTTCAGTCTCGGCAACCCCAATGTGCCGGCTCCCCGGGCCGTGGAGGATACCATCGTAAAGCTGGTCACCACGGAGGACGCAGCCAAGCTCCACGGCTATACCAGCGCCCAGGGAGATGCGAAGGTGCGGGAGCAGATCGCGGCCTCCATCAACAGGGCCCACGGTACCCATTTTACAGGGGATAATCTGTATATGACGGTGGGAGCCGCCGCCTCTCTATGCATCTGCTTTAAGGCCTTGGCGGAAGAAGGAGATGAGTTCATCGCCTTTGCCCCGTATTTCCCGGAATACAAGGTCTTTGTGGAAGGGACCGGGGCCGGGTTCCGGGTGGTGCCTGCCGATACGGAGAATTTCCAGATCCATTTTGAGGAGCTGGAAAAGCGGATCGGCCCCAGGACCAAGGGGGTCATCGTCAATTCTCCCAACAATCCCTCCGGGGTGGTCTATTCGGAGGAGACCATCCTGCGGCTGGCTGCCGTCCTTAAGGAGAAATCCGCCCAGTACGGCCGTCCCATCTATCTGATCGCCGACGAGCCTTACCGGGAGATCTCCTACGATGCGCAGGTGCCCTACCTGACCAAGTATTATGACAATACCCTGGTGTGCTATTCCTACAGCAAATCCCTGTCCCTGCCGGGAGAGCGGATCGGCTATATCGTGGTGCCGGACGAGGCGGAGGCTTCCAAGGAGATCTACGCCGCTGTCTGCGGAGCCGGAAGGGTGCTGGGATATGTATGCGCTCCGGCCCTGTTCCAGCAGGTGGCTGCCGCCTGCGCCGGGATGACGGCGGATACTTCCATATACAGGAAAAACCGGGATCTGCTTTACGGAGCCCTGACGGAAATGGGATTTTCCTGCGTAAAGCCGCAGGGAGCCTTCTATCTGTTCCCCCGCTCCCTGGAGCCGGATGCGGGCGCCTTCTGCGAGAGGGCCAAGGAGTTCGATCTCCTTCTGGTGCCCGGCGATGATTTCGCCTGTCCCGGCCATGTGCGGATCTCCTACTGCGTCCAGACGGAGATGATTGAGAGATCCCTGCCGGCCTTCGAGAAGCTGGCGAAGCTGTACCGGTAGCGGAGTAAGTATACAGGATAAAACGGCAAAGCGCCGGGGCGAATGCCCTGGCGCTTTTTGTGTATCCCGGCGGGAAAACGCGGCAAAGGCCGGCGTCCGAAGACGCCGGCCTGATAGAAGCAGACAGATGCGCATTACTGAGCCGTGATCAGTGTACCGGTCTTTCCGCTGATCCCGTCCTTCGCCATGGTCAGATCGGTGATGATGGCCTTCCTGCCGGGCTTGGCGGAGACAAACTCAATGGAAGCTTCGATCTTGGGCAGCATGGAGCCGGCCTCGAACTGGCCTTCTTCCACATACCGGCGGGCCTCCTCTGCCGTGAGCCTGTCCACATAGACCTGATCCGGTTTTCCGTAATTGAGCGCCACCTTCTCCGTGCCGGTGAGGAACAGCAGAGTAGAAGCGTCCACCATATCCGCCATGCGGGCGGCCGTCAGATCCTTTTCGATGATGGCGCTGGCGCCTTTCAGGCGGGTGCCCTGCTGGAGCACGGGGATACCGCCGCCGCCTCCCGCGATGACAAGCTGGTTGGCATCCAGAAGGGTGCGGATGGCGTCGATCTCATAAATGTCGATGGGCTTGGGAGCGGCTACGATCCTGCGGAAGCCCTTCTCCTCCTCCACCACATAATTGCCCTTGGCCACCTCGGCGTCAGCCTCTTCCCTGCTCATATACCGGCCGATGACCTTGGTAGGCTCGCTGAAGGCCTCGTCAAAGGGATCCACCCGTACCTGGGTGATGATGGTGGACACCGGCTTGAAGATGCCCCGGTTCAAAAGCTCCGTGCGGATGGCGTTCTGGAGGTCATATCCGATGTAGCCCTGGCTCAGGGCGCCGCAGACGGACATGGGCGCCACGGTATATTCCGGGGACAGCCGACTGAACTCTGTCATGGCTGTGTGGAGCATACCCACCTGGGGCCCGTTGCTGAAAGTGATGGCGATCTGGTACTTCTCCTCCACCAGATCGGCGATGGCGGCAGCAGCCTTGGCCACGGCCTGTTTCTGTTCCGGAAATAAGATGCCGAAAGCATTTCTGCCCAGGGCAGCCACGATCCTGTTATCGTTCATGGGAATCCCTCATTTCTATAAAAAGATATAAAGTCATTATACCATGGATCCCCCGGATTTCCTAGCATTTCTTTCCATAAAAGCGGTTTTTAGGGAGCGGCCGCGAGGAAGCCGTATTCCACAGAGCCCTCCGGCCACTGGGCGCTCACCAGATACAGGTATCCGGGATCGGCGGCGGGGATCAGAAAGCCGTCCTCTGTCTGGGTGGTCTCCACGGCTTCCCCCCGGGAGGCCGCATCGGTTTCGGCCGGATCGTTCCGGAGAGAGGCGGGAAAGCGGGTCACGGAAACGGACTGGGGCGGATAGGAGGAGACCAGGGTAACGGGAGTCCCTTCCGGGATCCGGGCCTCGTGCAGCGTCTCCCATTCCAGGATATGGGAAGCGCAGGCGATGACAGACTGGGAAAGGCCGTCCTGATCCGTATACTCCCATTGATACCCGCCCTGGACCAGCAGGACCGCGGTGACGGTCCCGGCGTCTTCATATTCCGCGTGCATGACGGGGATGGAGTAAGGCTCCGTTTCCTGCCGGATGGGTTCCAGCATATGGGCGTAGGGCGCTGCATCGGCGGCCTCTCCCTTCTCCAGCAGTTGGATACGGGAGGCTCCCGGATACTGACAGGGATAGGTCTCCAAAAAGATGCCGTTTCCGAAGACTTTCACAAGATCTCCGGCGCCCAGGGATGACAGGGAGATGGGATCCCCGTTGGGATCCTGCACCTGAGGTTCGGAGACGGTGAAGAGGAGATCTTCGTCTGTTACGGCGAAGTACAGATGCCCCTGCTCGTCGGTGAGGACCATGGCTTGGATCTCCGAGGTTTCCTGCCCGGAGGTACCGCCTTCCTGGACGGCTCCGGTGGTGGGGCTGTTTTCGGCCGCGCAGCCGGAGGCAGTCAGCAGGATGGCCAGCAACAGGAGACTTAGGGTTTTGCGGAACCGTTTCATAGACATTCCTCCTTTATAAGATAAGTGTACCAGAAAAAGAGATCTGCTGCATGATTTTTGTTGCCACCGGGAATTTCTGGTATTACAATAAAGATACACAGGAAGGATGTGATGGACTGTGAAACGGGAAGAATTTTTTATCCCCTCCGGGAGCGCGGGACGGAAGCTCCACTGCATTTCCTGGCAGCCGGACGGGGGAGAAGTAAAGGCCGTGGTCCAGATCGTGCACGGCATGGTGGAGTATGTGGGCCGGTATGAGGAGTTCGCCGGATATCTGGTCTCCAAGGGCTATGCCGTACTGGGACACGATCATCTGGGCCATGGAAAGACCGCGGCAGATGAGGAAGAGCTGGGATACTTTTCGGAAAAGGACGGAGACAGGCATGTGATCGGGGATATTTACCGGGTCACATGCAGAGGAAGGGAGCTGTGGCCGGACCGTCCTCTGGTGATCCTGGGACACAGCATGGGCTCCTACTTTACCAGGCGTTACCTGACCAAGTACAGCAGGAAGGTGGACGGGGCCATCCTCATGGGCACCGGGTATGTGGGACGGCCTGCGGCCTGGACGGGCCGGTTTTTGGCCGGGGCTTTCTGCCGGTTCAAGGGGGACAGGTACAGGAGCGCCCTTCTTCATAAGCTGGTCCTGGGCGGCAACAACCGGCGGATCCGGGAGCTGGAGACGGAAAACGACTGGCTTTCCCGCAACCGGGAGTCCGTGGAGGCCTATGGGCGGGATCCTTATTGCAGCTTCCGCTTTACGGCCGGGGCATACCGGGATTTCTTCTCCATTCTGTGGGATCTGGCCGGAAAAAAAGATTTTGACCACATGGACAGGAGCCTTCCAGTGCTCTTTGTATCCGGCGAGGAAGATCCGGTGGGCGGTTACGGAAAAGGCGTGCGGGAGTGCTTCCGCCAGTTTAAGGCCATGGGATTTCAGGATGTGACCATGAAGCTCTACCCGGGGGACCGCCATGAGATCTTAAATGAACTGGACAGGGCGGTGGTCTATGACGACATCGAGGCCTGGATCCGGAAGGTTCTGAACGATCATTGATCTTCCGGGGACCCGAATCTTTCGGGTCTCCGGAAGAGCCCATTCTTGAACATTTCTTTTATTTTCCCAATTTATGAAAAAACAGAACACAGAGAGACGGCTCAAAGGAGAGGCGTGATTTTTCCATGGAAAAATGTCTTTCCGGCGGCCGGCTGCATCCAGGAAAGGAGGAAGCGTTTGTACAGCAAGGTTTACAGCGCGGCTGTCCGGGGACTTTCGGGACAGCTGGTGACGGTTGAGGCGGACTTAAGCGACGGGCTTCCCGGCTTTGATATGGTGGGGGCCCTTTCCGGCGAGGTGAAGGAGGCCATGGCGAGGGTCCGGACGGCTCTGAAAAACAATGGATTCCGGCTGCCGCCCAAAAAGGTGGTGGTGAATCTGGCTCCGGCCAGTATGCGCAAATTCGGGACGGCCTTTGACCTGCCCATTGCCGCCGCGGTCCTGTCTGCCCTGGGGATCCTGCCGGAGGAGTCTCTTTCGGGGATCCTGCTGGCGGGGGAGCTGGGATTGTCCGGTGAGGTGCGTCCGGTGCCCGGGATCATGGTCATGGCGGAGTGCGCTGCGGCCGCCGGAATCCCGTGGATCCTGGTGCCCTCCGCCAACGGAGCGGAGGGAGCGGCGGCAGGGGGCGTGAAAGTATGCACGGCAGCCTCTTTGGAGGAGGCCGTCTCCCTCCTTTCCAGTCCCGGGACCAGGACCGCTCTGGAGGAACAGCCCTGGGCTTTGGAGGAGGAAGAAAGACCGGAGGTGGATTTCCGGGATATCAAGGGACAGGCGGCGGCCAAGAGGGCGGCCGAGATCGCGGCAGCCGGGATGCACAACCTGCTGCTGGTGGGGCCTCCGGGGACCGGAAAGACCATGGTGGCGAAAGGGCTTGCGGGGATCCTGCCGCCCCTCACCCTGGAGGAGAGCCGCGCTTTGACCAGGACTTACAGCGTATGCGGCATGCTGACGGGGAAACGGGCCCTCATGAAAAAGCGGCCCTTCCGGGCCCCCCATCATACTGTTTCCCCGGCGGCTCTGACAGGTGGCGGCCCTTTTCTGCGGCCGGGCGAGCTGTCCTTAGCTTCCGGCGGCGTTTTGTTCCTGGATGAGCTTCCGGAGCTTTCCAGGAGGGCATTGGAGACGCTGAGGCAGCCGCTGGAGGAGGGAAAGATCCTGGTGTCCAGAGTCCACGGCTCCTGCGAATTTCCGGCGGCCTTTATCCTGGCGGCGGCCATGAATCCCTGCCCCTGCGGGCATTTCCCCGACAGAAACCGGTGCCGTTGCAGCGATATGCAGATACGCCGGTACCAGTCGAAGCTTTCCAGGCCCTTATTGGACAGGATCGATCTGCGGGTGGCCGTGGAGGAGGTGTCCGTGGAGCAGCTCCAGGGAACGGCGGAGGAAGAATCTTCTCTGGCTGTCCGGAGGCGGGTGAAAAAGGCCAGGCAGCTCCAGACGGAGCGTTTCCGGGGGACCGGGATCCTGTCCAACGCTTCCATTCCGGCGGAAAAGCTTCCGGTCTATTGCCGCCTGGAGCCGGACGGGGAGGCTTTTTTGCGGAAAGCCTTTGAGGCGCTCCGCATCAGCGCCAGAGCTTATCACAGGGTGCTGCGGACTGCCAGGACCATCGCGGATCTGGCGGGAAAAGAACAGATCCAGAAGGAGCATTTGAAGGAAGCCGTCCTCTACAGGACGGAGCAGTTCTATTATTAGGAAGGAATGGGAATATGACGCCGGAGAGAGAATTATGCTGGATATGGTACTGCAGCCTGGAGAGGATGACGCCCCTGTTTAAGGCCAGGCTCCTGAAACGGGCCGGAGGCCCGGAGGTCCTGTACGGAGCAGGGGAAAAGGCCCTGCGGGAACTGGCGGCCCCTATCTTTCAGGGCAGGGATCTGGAAGGATTTTTAACGTTTCTGGGAGAGAGCAGGAGGGAGCAGGAGCAGAGAGACAGGCGGGAGAAGATGAAGCGGCTGGGGATCCGGCTCGTTTCCATGGAAGATCCGGAATTTCCCGGCTGCCTGCTCCCTTATGAGGACTGTCCGGCCGGGCTCTTTGCGGCGGGGAGGCTGCCCTGTATGGATAAGCCGGCGGCCGCCCTGGTGGGAGCCAGAAACTGCACTTTTTATGGAAGGAAGCTGGCCATGGAGCTGGGACGTGATCTGGCAGAGGCGGGGATCCAGATCGTCAGCGGACTGGCCAGAGGCATCGATGCCGCGGCCCACGAAGGCGCTCTCGCGGGAGGAGGCGAGACCTTCGGCATACTGGGCTGCGGGCCGGACGTGGTCTATCCCAGGGAAAACAGGCATCTGTATGAGCAGGTGCGGGAATCGGGAGGGCTGATCTCCGAATATCCGCCGGGCGCTAAGCCCCTGGCGTTTCATTTTCCTGCCAGGAACCGCCTCATCAGCGGTCTTTCCTCCTGTACGGCCGTGGTGGAAGCGGGAGAGAGGAGCGGGGCGCTCATCACCGCTTCCATAGCCCTGGAGCAGGGAAAAGAGGTCTTTGCCGTACCCGGAAGGCCGGGAGACCGCCTCAGCGCCGGGACCAACGGGCTGTTGCGGGACGGGGCGCATATTCTTACATCGGCGGAGGATCTTTTAAGTCTTTGGAATATAAAGAAACCCTTAAGATTTTCTAAGAAACAAAAGTTATCTCTTGATAAAAATTTGGAAAAGGTGTATATTTGTCTGGATTCGGGATTAAAATCCACTAGTATGTTATGTGCGGAGACGGGCCTTAGACCGGAGGAGACGGCGGCCTGTCTGGTGGATCTGGAAATACAAGGATTGATAGAAAGGCCGTTCGGAGATTATTATACGGCAAAAAGAAATGAAGGAGAGCACCATGGCAAAGTATCTGGTCATCGTGGAGTCCCCTGCAAAGGTAAAGACCATTAAAAAATTCCTGGGGGCCAATTATGAAGTGGAGGCGTCCAACGGGCATGTGCGAGACCTGCCCAAAAGCCAGATGGGAATTGACATAGAGCATGATTATGAACCCAAATACATCACGATCCGGGGCAAAGGAGATATTCTGGCAAATCTGAGAAAGAAAGTCAAGAAGGCGGACAAAGTCTATCTGGCCACCGACCCGGACCGGGAGGGAGAGGCCATTTCCTGGCATTTGATGGCGGCGCTGAAGCTGGAGGATAAAAAAGTACAGAGGATCACCTTCAATGAGATCACCAAGTCGGCGGTCAAGGCGTCGCTGAAAGCGCCCAGGGAGATCGATATGGACCTGGTGGATGCCCAGCAGGCCCGCCGTGTCCTGGACAGGATGGTGGGCTACAGCATAAGCCCGCTTTTGTGGGCCAAGGTCAAGAGGGGGCTGTCGGCGGGCAGGGTCCAGTCGGCGGCTCTGCGGATCATCTGCGACCGGGAGGAGGAGATCGCGGCTTTTATCCCCCAGGAGTACTGGAGCCTGGAGGCTGACGTATTCTGCGACGGCGGGAAGAAGCCCATGCGCATCAAGTTCTACGGGGATAAGAAGCAGAAGATCGCCATCGGGAGTCGGGAGCAGCTGGATCAGATATTGGAAGGGCTCCGGGAGGCGGAGTTTAAGATCTCGGACATCAAGTCCGGGGAGCGGGTCAAGAAGCAGCCCCTTCCCTTTACCACCAGCACCCTCCAGCAGGAGGCGGCCAATGCGCTGAATTTTTCCACTCAGAAGACCATGCGGCTGGCCCAGCAGCTCTATGAGGGCGTCGACGTCAAGGGACACGGCACCATCGGCATCATCACCTATCTGCGTACCGATTCCACCAGGGTGTCGGAAGAGGCGAGGAATGCCGCGGCCGCGTTTATCTCCGGGGAATACGGCCCGGAATACGTGATCTCCGGCAGCGGGAAAGAGAAGAACGGCGGCAGGATCCAGGACGCCCACGAGGCGATCCGGCCCACCGACGTATCCCTTACGCCGGCCAAGGTCAAGGAATCCCTCTCCAGGGACCAGCTGCGCCTGTACCAGCTGGTCTGGCGCAGGTTCATGGCCAGCCAGATGGCGCCGGCCGTCTACGAGACCACCAATGTGAAGATCGACGCGGGAGATTACCGGTTCACGGCTTCCGCTTCCAAGGTGAAGTTTGAGGGCTTTACCGCAGTCTATGGGGATCCCGATGAGAAGAAGGAGGCCAATACCCTGGCCAAGAATCTGTCCATGGATACGGAGCTTTCCCTGAAGGGATTCGATCATAAGCAGCACTTTACCCAGCCGCCGGCCCACTATACGGAGGCTTCCCTGGTGCGGGCCCTGGAGGAGGCGGGCATCGGCAGGCCCAGCACCTACGCCCCCACCATCACCACCATCATCGCCAGGAGATATGTGGCCAAGGAGAATAAAAACCTCTATGTGACGGAACTGGGAGAGGTGGTCAACCGGATCATGAAGGAGGCGTTCCCCACTCTGGTGGACGTGGCCTTTACGGCCAATATGGAGTCCCTCTTAGACGGCGTGGAGGAGGGAGTCATCAAGTGGAAGACCATCATCCGCAACTTTTATCCGGATCTGAAGGCCGCCGTAGATGAAGCGGAGGCCAAGCTGGAGACCGTGAAGATCGAAGACGAGGTGACCGACGAGATCTGCGAGAACTGCGGCCGCCATATGGTGATCAAATACGGTCCCCACGGCAGGTTCTTAGCCTGCCCCGGATTCCCGGACTGCAAAAATACAAAGCCGTATTTTGAGAAGACAGGTGTTGCCTGCCCTTTGTGCGGCGGCGAGATCGTCGTCAAAAAGACCAAGAAGGGAAGGCGCTACTACGGCTGCAGCAACCATCCCGACTGCGAGTTCATGTCCTGGCAGAAGCCATCGAATGAAAGATGCCCCAAATGCGGCAGCTGGATGGTGGAAAAGGGAAATAAGCTGATCTGCGCCGGAGATTCCTGCGGATATGTGAGTGAGAAAAAGGAGGAGCAGTGAGGATCCCGGGAGAGGAAAGAGCTCCCGTCCGCTTTTGCGGCTTTTCCGGCAAATAAGAATAATCAAAATAGTGCAAAAGTTCTTGAAATAATGTAGAAAAGTCTTGCATAGCCTCCGGGAATGTGATACGATGACCTTATGAAATGTGTAATTTCCGAAAAACGAGAAGGAGGCCAGGAATGAGCGTACAATTATTGGATAAAACAAGAAAAATTAATAAATTACTTCATAATAACAATTCCAGCAAAGTTGTATTCAACGACATCTGTGCTGTGTTGAGTGACATTTTGGAATCCAATATCCTTGTCATCAGCAAAAAGGGCAAGGTGCTGGGTGTTGGCCTCAGCGACGGCGTGGAAGAGATCCAGGAGCTGATCGAGGACGAAGTGGGCGGCTTCGTGGACCGGATGCTCAATGAGCGGCTCCTGAGCGTGCTTTCCACCAAGGAAAATGTAAATCTGGAAACCCTGGGATTTGCGGAGACCAATGTCAGGAAATACCAGGCCATCATCACTCCCATCGACATCGCGGGAGAGAGGCTGGGGACCTTGTTTATCTACAAATCTTCCGGTGAATACGGGATCGACGATATTATTTTGAGCGAATACGGGACCACGGTGGTGGGGCTGGAGATGATGCGCTCCGTCAACGAGGAGAACGCGGAGGAGACCAGGAAGATCCAGATCGTCAAGTCCGCCATCAGCACTCTGTCTTTTTCCGAGCTGGAAGCCATCCAGCATATCTTTGATGAGCTGGAGGGGACGGAGGGGATCCTGGTGGCCAGCAAGATCGCCGACCGGGTGGGGATCACCCGCTCTGTGATCGTCAACGCCCTCCGGAAATTCGAGAGCGCCGGCGTCATCGAGTCCCGCTCTTCCGGCATGAAGGGCACCTATATCAAGGTCCTGAACGATGTGGTGTTCGACGAGCTGAAAAAACTGAAGGAAGTATAAAAGAGCATGAAAAAAGGAATCCCGCGGAGGGATTTCTTTTTTGCTCTATAGGAAACTTCGTTTCCGTAGAGCAAAAACACTCCGTGGGATGCGCACTCGCGCGAAGAGGAAACTAAAGCGACCGCACTCGGCGCGAGAGTTCCGCAAGCGGAACTCTTT